>JANLYK010000491.1:0-4672 GCA_031365595.1 Chloroflexota bacterium
TGGGCGACACGAAGCCCGAGGCCATCCGCGCCCTCCGTCGCCGGATCAGCGACGAGGTCTTCCGCCGGATGCGCCACGATGAAGCCACCCGAGCCGCCTCGCCTTCGGGCTTGGCGGCCGCGGCTTGACATAGGAGCATCCGGTGAGCGGCTATGTCGCCTCGGGCCGGATCGTGTCAGCCTCACCGCGGCTCGCCCGCAGCGACCGGCCCGCGATCGGCACGGACGAGGCGCCGCGCATTGCCCCGAGTCCGGCGATCGTCATCGAGGCGGATCCGGGCGCGGCGGCAGCTCCCGGCCCGATCGTCGTACGCCTGCGCGCCGCGCGCGAGCGCTGGTCGCAACTGACGTTCTTCCTGTTCGACCCGAACTCCTGGCGAACCTGATCACGCGCCGACCGGCTCCCCAATCGGGCCGGTTCCACGGAGCCCGAGCGCGGCGGGCCGGTCAGTTCGCCGCGACGGGCGTGGCGCCCGAGCCGGCGCCGGCGCCGGCCGCGATCCGGCCCAGCGCCTCGAGCAGCCGATCGACCTCGTCGGCGGTGTTGTAGTGGGTCAGCCCGATCCGGACCACCCCGCCGCTGTCCGCGAGGCCGAGGCGCTCGATCAGCCCCGTTGCGTAGAAGTCGCCGTCCCAGACCGCGATCCCCTCGTCGCCGAGGGCCTCGGCAATGGCTCGCGGCGTGATCCCGGTGAGGGTCAGGGCCGCGGTCGGCGTCCGCTCGTCGAAGCGGGTCGGCTCGGTGATCCCGTACATCGTCAAACCCGGGATCCCCGCGAGTCCGGCCGCCAGGCGTCGGTACAGCTCCAGCTCGTAGTTCCGGATCGCGCTGATGCCTCCGAGGACGCGCTCGCGACGCGTCCGATCGGGCCGCGCGCCCCCGTACGCGACGCCGATGCCGGCCAGGTACTCGACCGCCGCCGTCACGCCGGCCAGCCCCTCGAAGTTGCCCGTCCCGGTCTCGAACCGGTCCGTGGCCGGGACCAGCATGTAGGCCGGCAGTGCGTCGAGGATCTCCTGGCGCCCGTACAGCACTCCTGCATGCGGCCCGAAGAACTTGTACGTGGAACACGCGAGGAAGTCGGTGCCGAGCGCCTGGACGTCGATCGGCTGGTGGGGCGCGGCGTGGACCGCGTCGATGTACGTCCAGGCGCCGACCGCGTGCGCCCGCCGGACGATCTCGGCGACCGGGTTGATCGTGCCGACCGCGTTGGACGCATAACCCACCGCCACCAGCTTCGTCCGCGGCCCGAGCACGGCGTCGAGCGTGTCGAGATCGAGGGTCACGTCCGACTCGCGGATGTCGACGGTCCGGATGACGAGCCCGCGGTCGGCGGCGATCGCCTTCCACGGCCCGACGTTGCCCTCGTGGTCGAGGATCGTGACGACAATCTCGTCGCCGGGCTGCATCGTCGCCCCGATCGAGCGGCTGACATGGAACGTGAGCGACGTCATGTTGGCGCCGAACTTGATCTCGTCGGCCGATGCCGCGCCGAGCATGTCGGCCATCGCCTGGTGCGCCTCGTGGACCCGTTCGTCGCTCCGCCGACTGGTCAGGAACGGGCCATCGTGGTTCGCGTTCGAGGTCCGGTAGTAGTCGCCGATCGCGGCGATGACCGACTCCGGGACCTGGGTGCCGCCGGGGCCGTCGAACAGGGCGACCGGCCGGCCGCCGTCCTCGATCGCGAGGGCCGGAAACTGGCGCCGGAGCGCCTCGACGTCGAACGTGGTCATCGGAACCCTCAGCGGCTGGCGGTCGGACCCGTGGTTGTCGCGCCCGGGAACGAAGGCGGCGAACCCGGGGTCCGGGTTCGCCGCTGATCGTAGTCGAGTCGCGGGTCGTTCGACCCGCCGGGGTCAGGCGGCGGCGCCGACCAGCTCGGGCTCGGTCTCGGTGGCCGGGACGACCTCGTCGGCGACGACCTCGACGACGAGCTTGATCTCCTTGCCGACGAGCCAGCCGCCGGTCTCGAGGGCCATGTTCCAGTTCAGGCCCCACTCGTCGCGGTCGAGGGCCGTCTTGACCGTGAAGGCGATGTGCCGGGTGCCCTGGAAGTTCTTCGTCTCGCCGACGTGCTCGACATCGAACGTGACCGGGCGGGTGACGTCGCGGATCGTGAGATCGGCGGTGACTCGGTAGTCGTCGCCGCTGCGGGCCTCGACGCCGTCGAAGCGGATGACGATCTCGGGATACTGCTGGACGTCGAAGAAGTCGGCGGAGCGAAGGTGCGTGTCGCGGGCGCCGAAGCCGGTCGAGATGCTCGCGGTCTTGACCCGGATCTCGCCGCGGGCGGTGGTCGGGGCCGCGTCGTCGATCTCGAGGGTGCCGTCGACGTCGCCGAACGTGCCGCGGACGGTCGTGATGACCATGTGCTTGGCCGAGAACGTGATGTCGGTATGGGCGGGGTCGAGCTTCCAGGTGGTTGCGCTCATGTTGGTTGACTCCTCCGGGAGTGGTTGTCCGTTCGATGCCCGCCGTCGCGTGGTCGCTGGGTCGGTTCGTTGACTCTGCAACCATATGCCCTCGATCGTTGACTTGTCAACCATCGTCCCGCCGGAGTAGGATGCACGCAACATGCCATCGCCCTCCGTCTCCTCACGCCCGACGATCACCATGGAGTCGCCGACGGCCGCGCCCGCCAGCGCCGCGGTTGTCGCCGATGAGCCCGGAATCGGCGCATGGCGCAACTTCCTGACGGCCCACGCCCGGGTCACCCGGCGCCTCGACGAGGAGCTCCAGGCGGCCCACGGCCTGTCGCTCGCCGAGTACGACGCCCTTCTCCAGATCGCCCACGCCCCGGGTCGGCGCGTCCGGATGAACGTGCTGGCTGAACGCGTGATCCTGTCGCGAAGCGGGATCACCCGGCTCGTCGACCGGCTCGAGGCCGATGGCTCCGTGCAGCGGATCGCCTGCGCCACCGATGCGCGTGGCCAGGAGGCCGTCCTGACCGAGGCCGGCCTCGACCGTCTGCGGACCGCGGCGACGACCCATCTCGACGGCGTCCGTCGGCTGTTCCTGGGTCGGCTGGACGCGCCCGCGCTTGACAGCCTCGAGGCGAGCCTCGGCCGCGTGGCCGAACCGCTCGCGTCGGGGACGCGCACGACTCACGAGGGCTGCCCGCCCGTCGACGCGTGACGGTTGCGGTGCCCGGCGCGTGAGCGGACGACTCCGGACGGGCACGAGTGGGTTCGCCTATCCCGCCTGGTCGCCGCGCTTCTATCCTCCGGGCCTGAAGGGGCCTGCGCTGCTCCGTCACTACGGGACGCACCTGGCCACTGTCGAACTGAACAACACGTTCTATCGCCAGCCGAGCCCGGCTGCCGTCGACACCTGGCTGGCCGCCACGCCGGACGACTTCCGGTTCTCGGTGAAGGCCCAGCGCGGATCGTCGTTCCGGACGCTCCAGGTCGATCCCTCCGAGAGCGTCGCGTGGCTGACCGGGCCGCTCCGCCGGTTCGGCAACCGGCTCGGGACGATCCTGTTCCGGGTGCCGGACGGGGTGGCTCGCGACGACGATCGCCTGGCCGGCCTGCTCGGAGCGTGGCCCGCGGACCTGCCGCTCGCACTCGAGTTCCAGGATCCGAGCTGGCATTTGGACGAGGTCTACGATGCGATCCGGTCAGTCGGGGCGGCGCTCGTGACGACCGACCACGAGGACAACCCGGAGCCGCCGACGATCCGCCGGACGGGTCCGTTCCTGTACCTCCGGCTGCGCCGCCCGGATTACGACCCGGTCGAGCTCCGGCGCTGGCTCGATCGACTCGAGCCGTTTCTCGCGGATGGCGTGGACGCGTACGTGTACTTCCGGCACGACGAGGTCGGGCGCGGGGCGGAGCTGGCGATGGAGCTCGCCGTGCTCGGGGCCGAGGCGGGATTCGGCGCGTGATCGGATCGCCGGTCCGCCTGCTGGACGCGAGCCGGCTCGTCCGGCCTCGAGCCCGGCCCGCGACGGATGGCTGCCTGCGCAGGCTGTTGAGCGAAGTTCCGGAGCCCTCAGCGGGCGGCGCGCGAGCCCTTGGCCGGTCCGAACATCACGAGCAGGGTCAGGTCCTCGGTGATGTCGTGGAAGCGATGCGGAACGGTCGCGGCGACGAACACGATCGAGCCGGGACGGACGTCGCGCACCTCGTCGCCGACCGAGATCCGGCCCCGGCCGGAGACGACGTAGTACACCTCGTCCTCGCCGTGCGGTTGCTGGAGATCCGGCTGGCCGACCGCCAGCACGTACAGGCCGACGCTCAGGTCGGGCACGCTCAGGAACTCGAGATAGGGCGTACCGCTCTCGTCCCGGCGGGCGATCAGTCCGGGCAGCTCGAAGGCGTCCATGACCGGAGCCTAGCAGCGCCGGGAACCCCCGACGGCGACTGATCGTACGATGAGTCGAATGCCCCTCCTCCGACGTCCCCTGCGCCGATGCGTCGCGCCCGTCTGACGCCCCTCGTGGCCCTCTTTGTCGTCGCAGCGCTCGTCGGCGCCTGCGGCGGGACGGCGGGCTCGCGATCCGCCTCCGCGCCGGCGAGCGGTCCATCGAGCGGCGCCCGCAGCCCGTCCCCGGGTCCCCAGGCGTCCGTTGGCCCGTCCCCCGCCCCGTCGGTCCCCATCGGCGCGTCAGCCTCGCCGACCGGCGCCAGGTTCGACCCGGCGCGCGTCCACGTCGCGGTCGAGCCGGTCG
>JANLYK010000528.1:0-1899 GCA_031365595.1 Chloroflexota bacterium
GGGGTGGATGTGCCACCTGTGATCCCGACGATCGCACGGCCCGCGAATACGGCCGGGTCGGTGAGGTCGGCTGCGCCCTCGATCTGGATCGCGGGCTTGCCGGCGATCCCCACGAGGCGGGTCAGCTCCTTGGTGTTGGCACTCGAACGGCCACCGACGACAACCATCAGGTCAACCGCCTGGGCGGCCTCGACCGTGTCCTCCTGCCTCCGGATCGTGACCGGGCAGACGGTGTTGACGATCTTGAGCTCGTGGCTCCGGCCGACCATGAAGGCGGCGAGCTTCTCGAACTTCCAGGGCGGTTGGGTCGACTGGCTGATCAGGGCCATCCGCTTCTTGCGCGGGACCTTCTGCTCCCACTCGTCCTCTTCGTCGACGACGATCGCGTCGGGGGCGAAGCCGAGCATGCCGATGACCTCGGCGTGGTTCGGGGTCCCGAGGAGGACGATCGTGTAGCCCTCGTCGACGAGCTTCACGAGCTCGCGATGCTCCTGGATGACCCAGGTGCAGGTGCCGTCGATGACGTCGAGGCCGCGGGCGTTGGCCCGCTCCATGACGTCTGGCCGGACGCCATGGGCCCGGATGACGACCGCGGCGCCGTGGTCGACATCGTCGAGGGTCTCGACGGTCTCGATCCCGAGCCGCTCGAGGTCGGCGATCACGCCCTCGTTGTGGACGACCTGGCCCAAGGTATGGGTCGACTTGCCCGCCGCGCGAGCTTCCTTGGCCTTGTCGATCGCCTCGCGCACGCCGTAGCAGAAGCCGGTGCGGCGGGCGATCGTGATCTCACGAACCGTTCCCATACGCACCGATTATCGCACGGAGTGGCCGGATTCCCGGTTTAGCGACCCACGCCATGTCCCGGTGCCCAGCCCGCCGGGAAACTCATCCCAAGGCCGTATCCGACACGTTCCACGCCAAATCGCCCCAGAACTGCACGGAATGCTCGTCGCACGAGGATCCCGTGCCGTTTTCGACCGCCCGGGGCCGGATCATGTCCGACACGCTCGCCCTACGAGCATCGAGGACCTGGGCCGGAACGACAATCAAGGCGTCGTCGCGGTACGTTCCGCGGTTGCTCGGGTCGATCGGGGGCGGGACTCGAGCCGGAACGGTTGCCGATCCAGAATCTTGGCTCCACGAAACGCGGGGCACGCCAATTCTCCACCAGTCATTACGGTTCAGTCCTGCGATCTGGGCTTCCTTGTAAGAAAGGAACAGGTGACGGCGGTCGCGTCGGGGTAGGTGAGCTTGGTCCGGTTGCCGTCGAGGTCATCGCGGTAGGCGGGGTCGTCGGGCCGGGTGAGGTGGTCGAGACCAGATGACTCGAGTCATCGTACCCGCAGCTCGTCGACCCAGTCCCGTCGTCATGGCGTTCCGGTTGCCGTTGGCGTCGTACGGGAAGGTGACGCCCGAATGATCCGCATTGATGTTCCCCTTCGACAACGTGCGGCATCTCGTGGGGCTATTGCCGCCGTTTCCGCTCACGGAGTCCACGAATCAAGCGAATTCCGCCGACGATAAGGAAGATCAAACCGACCACCACGATCAACGAGCTAACCAATGGATCGAACCATGGTTCCGATCGCGCATCGGTCGGGAGGTAGGCGATGTCGTTTCGAAGGCGTGCGATGGCGATGGGAATGGAGAGCACACCGACGAGGATAAAGAGGACATCTGTCAGGAGCGGTTCTCGCTCAGAACTCACCTGTACCTCCGCGCTCTGGAGTTGCGTAAGGATGCCAATCACTGCAGGGCCTGACTCTTTGGGCAGGAGGCTGCGTCGACGCCGAGCGCCTGAACGACCGCGGTTCCAGTCCGCGTATAGGAGGCGCCGCCCTGTGGAGTTGTAAGAGTGACCCCATAGCTGCCTCCGACAATTGCCTGCACGGAAGCGAC
>JANLYK010000558.1:0-1967 GCA_031365595.1 Chloroflexota bacterium
GCTGCGCGGCGGGCTGCTCTTCCACGACGGAGTCGAGGACGATGCGCGTTACACGCTCGCGGTCGCGCGCAGCGCGCGCGAGGACGGGGCCACGATTGTCACCAGGGCCCGAGCCGACTCGCTGCTCGACGACGGCGGCCGGGTCGTCGGGGCGCGGGTCTGCGACACGCTCAGTGGAGCCAACGGCGACATCCGCGCCCGGGTCGTGATCGATGCGACCGGCGTGTGGGGTGCCGATCCGTCGTCGCCGTTGTCGGGCGGCTCGACCCGCCTGCTTCCGAGCCGCGGCGCCCACCTGGTCGTGCCGCGCGAGCGAATTCCGAGCGAGGTCGGCCTGACGATCCGCGTTCCGGGCAAGGTCGTATTCCTTGTTCCGTGGCCGCATTTCTGGCTGGTCGGCACGACCGACGCGCCGTACGACGGACCGATCGACCGCCCGACCGCCGGCACCGACGAGGTCGACGAGCTCCTGGCAGCCGTGAACCACGTGCTCGACATCGGGTTGACCCGGGCCGATGTCGTCGGGACATACGCTGGGCTGCGGCCCCTGATCGCGCCGTCCGACGGCTCGACGATAACGGCCTCGCGCGAGCACCGGGTCGTCGTCGAGGGCAACGGTCTGGTCCGGGTGAGCGGCGGCAAGTACACGACCTACCGGCTGATGGCCGAGCAGACGATCGATGCGGCGCTCGGCGTCCTCGGCGAGGCTGCGGCATCGCGCCCGACCGGGACGGTTCGGCGACGGTTGGTCGGGGCCGCGGACCGGCCCGAGCTCGACGGCGTGGCGGCCACCGTCGCCTCGTCGGCCGGCCTCGAGCCGGCGGTCGCGGCTCGTCTCGTCGCCCGCCACGGGACCCAGGCTCCGGACGTGGTCGCGCTCGGTCGCGAGCTCGGCCTCCTCGGGCGGCTGGTCGAAGGCGAGGAGCATCTCGAGGCCGAGGTCGCGTGGGCCGCCCGGCATGAGCTCGCTCTCTCGATCGACGACGTCCTCGCCCGCCGCATGCGGCTCGTTCACGAGCTGCCCGACCGCGGCGCATCGATCGCCCCGCGCGTCGCCACGATCCTCGGCGCCGAGCTCGGCTGGGACGAGAGCCGCCAGGCCTCGGAAGTCGCGTGGTTCCTGCGCGGCGCGGACCGCGAGTTCGCGATCCCGTGACCGGCCACGGCGCCAACGACCGCCTGATCCTGGCCTTTGATGAGGGCACGACCAGCGCTCGGACGATCGCCTTTGACCACGCCGGTCGCGTCGTCGCCAGCGCCCAGCGCGAGTTCCCGCAGCTCTACCCGGCGCCCGGCGACGTGCGCCACGACCCCGAGACGATCTGGGACGCGCAGCTCGCGACCGCCCGCGAGGTGATCGCGGCCATCGGTGGTCCGGAGAAGGTCGCGGCCATCGGGGTCACGAACCAGCGCGAGACCGCCGTCGTCTGGGATCGGGCCACCGGCCGCCCCGTCGCCGACGCGATCGTCTGGCAGAGCCGGGTTACCGCGCCCTTCTGCGCGGAGCTCCGAGCGACCGGTCACGAACCGTTCGTCCGCGACCGAACCGGGCTCCCGATCGACGCCTACTTCTCGGGCCCCAAGTTCCGCCAGATCCTGGTCGAGGACCCGTCGCTCCGCGCAGGGGCCGAGCGGGGCGAGCTGGCCGCCGGCACCGTGGAGTCGTTCCTGATCTGGCGCCTGACCGGTGGCCGGGCCCACGTGACGGACGTAGCGAACGCGTCGCGCACGCTCCTGCTCGACATCCGGACCGGCGCCTGGGACGACGACCTCCTTGGGCTCTGCGAGGTCCCGGCGGCGCTGCTCCCCGAGGTCCGGAGCTGCTGCGAGATCTACGCCGAAACGGATCATGAGATCTTCGGTCGGCCGATCCCGATCGCTGGCGCGGCCGGCGACCAGCAGGCGGCGACCTTCGGCCAGGCGTGCTTCGAGCCGGGCGCGGCCAAGGTGACCCTCGGGACCGGCGC
>JANLYK010000563.1:0-2029 GCA_031365595.1 Chloroflexota bacterium
CGTCGGCGAGTCCGTGGGCTCGTCGGTCGGATTGTCGGTCGGCTGATCCGTCGGCGAGTCTGTCGGCGAGTCCGTCGGGCTGTCGATCGGGTTGTCGGTCGGCTGATCCGTCGGCTCGTCGGCCGGGTTGTCCGTGGGCGAGTCTGTCGGCGATTCGGTCGGCGCGTCCTTCGGGTTGTCCGTGGGCGAGTCGGCAAGATTGTCCGTGGGCGAGTCGGCCGGATTGTCCGTGGGCGAGTCCGTCGGGTTGTCGTTGGCGAGCGCAGCGTCATAGCAAAACGAGATGTGGCTGATCCCGTTGCCCCGCCCGGCCTGCGGACCGAGGTCGGTGTCTCCGGTCGACTCCGGCGCGTAGACGAACAGGTTGTGGCGGATGCTGCCGGCCTTCACGAAGACCGCGTCGACGCCGAGGTTGGACGTCCAGTCGAAGCTGCCCGGCGTAGCCGAGACCGAACCCGCATAGCCCGAGATCGTCACCTGGAGCGTGCCATCGGTGTACGTCCCGTTGGCCAGCGCGGCGTCCTCGAGCTTGAACTGGGTCCAGTCCGCATTGAAGGACCCGCAGGTCGGGTTGCCGGAGTTGATGGGCGTCGGCGTCACCGAGGCCGCGTGGGCGGCTGGCGCAAGCGCCCCGACCACCAGCATGCCGGCGGCGGAGAGCCAACCGACTTTGCGAAGAACGCCGCCCCGACGGGCGGTGCGCGAAGAAGTCGTCATGTCAAGGTCCCCGAGTGCGATGGGTGGAGGAGTTGGCGCGATCCCGGGTGGTCCGGGAGCCGTTGCCTGGACGGCTTCGTCATCCTCGGGGACGGGGGTGGTACTCGTCTAGGACCTTTCGACGGACCCGAATCCACCGGACCGCCCTACTCCGGACCAGGCGGCTCGATCTCCGGTGCGCGGCGGCACCAGATCACCCCGGACGGTCCCAGGACGAACGCCGCCGTCGTCCGGGTACGTCTGGCGCCGGGCATGCAAGAACGGGGCACCCTCGCGGGCGCCCCGTTCGACCGGTGTCCTGGGTCAGCGGATCGGGTCAGCCCTGGCCACGCCCCCGACGGCGGACCCGCGCCGGGACCGGGGTGATGAACCCGATGCCGAGCGCAAGGCCGGCCACGCCGAGAAGGATCAACATCAGGGCGAAGCCCGGGTTGCTGATCCCCAGCAGCGAGTTGAAAGTGCTGGTCGGCGGCGGGGTCAGCTCCAACGGCGGAGCGAGAACCGCAACCGGCTGGGTATGGCTGTCGGGCGGCGTCTGATCGGAGTCGATCGTGGCCACGTTGACGAGCGGCTGGGCGAAGTCCGGAGCCGTGGCCAGGACGGTCACGTCGTACGTGACGGCCCCGCTGGTCCGATCCGGCAGGGTCGCCGCGGTCCAGGTCAGGGTCCGTGTGCCCTCGGCGTACGACACGAACGTGAAGTTCGCATCGCCCTCGGCCGAGCCCGCGACGTACGCAAGGCCCTGCGGCAGGACGTCCGTGATGACCGCGTTGGTGAGCGGACCGGCTCCGACGTAGTCGAGGGTGTAGTGGAGGGCGTCGCCGATGTTCGCGGCCGGGACCCCGAGGTCCGGGTCGGTGCCGGCGGTGTTGCCGGTGACCGACTTGTCGATCAGCAGCGCCGAACACAGGACCTCGATGGTCGCGCCGTCGCTGTTGTTGCCGAGGACATCGCTGCCCTCGTTGGTCGAGGTGGCCGAGCCCGTGTTGTCGATGACGACCGACAGGCCATCACCGCAGTCGATGTTCGCGCCATCGCCCTGGGCCGACGTCGGCGCCGTCAACTTGACGGTCACGCCTTCCTCGGGTCCCAGGTCGCCGAAGTCACAGGTGAGCGTTCCACCCGCGATGTCGCACGCCTCGGCGTCGACGGACCAGTCGAAACCGGCCGGAAGAACATCGGTCAGAACGACGTCGCGGGCGATGCCCGCTCCGATGTTCGTGGTCGTGATCGTGAACTCGAGATCCTGGCCCGCCGGGATGACGGCATCGCTGGCATCCTTCACGACCTCGATGTCCGGGCAGGCCACGAC
>JANLYK010000582.1:0-1626 GCA_031365595.1 Chloroflexota bacterium
CGCTGACGAGATCCGGCTCCGCTACAACCCGCTGATCCGGGCGATGCGCGACCTACCGAAGCCGATCGTCGCCGCCGTCAACGGGATCGCGGCCGGCGCCGGGGCCTCGCTCGCGTTCGCCTGCGACATCCGGATCGCGGCCAAGGGCGCGAGCTTCCTGCTGGCCTTCGGGCGAGTCGGACTCGTGCCCGATTCGGGCGCCACCTGGCTGCTGCCGCGGCTGGTCGGCGGCGCGAAGGCGGCCGAACTCGCCCTGCTCGGCGAGCCCCTGACGGCAGCCGACGCGGAGCGATTCGGGCTCGTGGCTCGGGTGGTGGCCGATGACCGGGTCGTGGCCGAGGCCCAAGCGGTCGCTGGACGGCTGGCCGCGGGAGCGCCGCGCGCCCTGGCCCTCACGAAGGCCGCGCTGGACCGATCGTGGACGAACGCGTTCGACGACCAGCTGGAACTCGAAGCCGATCTTCAAGGTCAGGCTGGCGCCGGTGCCGACCACGCCGAGGGGATCTCCGCGTTCCTGGAAAAGCGGCCGCCGCACTTCACCGGGGAGTAGCGTCGCGGGCCCGCGCGTGATTCACGCGGGCGCTGGTCACGCGCTGACCGGGATGCCGAGCTCCCGCTGGGCCGACGTCTTCCGGGCGGCCATCCGGGCACCGAGATCGGTCAGCTCCTGCCCATCGAAGACCTGGCGGGCCTGCTTGAACATGTCGCCCTCCTCCTCTTCGATGTGGTGCTCGATGTTCTCCTTCATCACGACGGCCTTGGCGCCCCATGTCTCGTCGGTCACATCGAGTTGCTCGAGCTCGGCCATGAGGAGATCGACGACGTGATGCTCCTCGTAGCCCTCGAGGACGATGTCCTTGGCCTTCGGGTGGGACTTCAGAGCCGGGTAGAAGATCTCCTCCTCGATGATCTCGTGGACCGTGAGCTCGCCCTTGATCGTGGAGAACAGCTCGGCTCGGGTCTTGATCCCGCGCTCGGTCGTGCGTTCGAGCTCGCTCAGGAGCTTCTTGACCTTGTCGTGGTCGGCCTTGAGCAGAGCGATCGCATCCATGGCAGCTCCCAATGTCTCGACGAGCACGCTCGGAGTCCAGCCGGGGTTCCGAGGCGCAACGATGAATCCGCAGGGTCGCCAGGCGGTCCCCGGCCCCCGTCGCCGGCGTCAGCCGCGACCGATCCAGTGTGCGAGCCGGGCCGCCGTCCCCTTGGTGGCGACCGCCGGCGATCCCATTGCAGTTCCGTTGCGGCCAACCTCCTAGACTTCGGGCTATGGACCGCCACCGCACCACGCTGCCACGCCCGGCTCGGCGGCGGGCAGCTCTACCTCCCACGGGACGTCCCTGATGGCAGCGATCAAGCTCGTCTACATCGGCGGTGGTAGCTCCCGCGCCCCGGGGACGGTTGCGTCCCTGATCGTCCGCGGCGCGGTCTTCAGCGGGTCGGAGATCGTGCTCGTCGACCTCGATCCGGACCATCTCGGCGTGGTCGAGCGGCTCGCCCGGCGAATGGCGGCGGCCCGCGATCTGGACCTCCGGATCAGCTCGACGACAGATCGGCTCGAGGGACTGCGCGACGCCGACATCGTCCTGGCCAGCTTCCGGCCGGGCGGCTTCGAGGCGCGCGTCCTCG
>JANLYK010000467.1:0-1505 GCA_031365595.1 Chloroflexota bacterium
AGGGCCTCCTGGGCCTTGTCGCCCTGGGCAAACACGGCGACCCGGACGACCTTGCCGGTGCCGTGCGGCAGAACGACCGTGCCGCGAACCATCTGGTCGGCGTGGCGCGGGTCGACGCCGAGGCGGAGATGAGCCTCGACGGTCGAGTCGAAGGAGACGTAGGCGGTCTCCTTGGCCAGCCCGGCCGCTTCCTCGGGGCTGTAGATGCGGTCGCGCTCGACGAGCTTGGCCGCCTCGAGGTACTTCTTGCCGTGTGCCATGTCGTGGTCCTTTCGTCGGCCCGTCGGGCCTCCCCCTGTCGATGATCCCGCGCGGCCGGGGTATTGCCGCGAAGCGGGAATGCTAGTCGATTCTCAGCTGGTCGTCAGTTCCGTGGAACCGAGGCTTCGGCGCTCAGGTGGTCCAGCGCGAAGGCGGACCCGAGCACCGGAGCGAGCGGACTCGGATGTCCGCGAGCGACGAGCGCAGGGTCCAACGCACGCGATGATCCGCGTCGGCGCCGACCCTACTTGACGTCGATGCCCATGGAGCGGGCGGTGCCTTCGATCTGGAGCATGGCGGCCTCGATGCTGTTGGCATTGAGGTCGGCCATCTTGACCTCGGCGATCTGGCGGACCTGGTCGCGCGACACGCGCCCGGCCGTCTCCTTCTTCGTCGCCCCGGCACCCTTGTCGATGCCGGCCGCCTTGCGCAGGAGATCCGCGGCGGGCGGCGTCTTCAGGATGAACGTGAAGGAGCGGTCCTCGAAGACCGTGATCTGGGCCGGGATGATCTGGCCGGCCTTGTCGGCGGTCTTCTCGTTGTATGACTTCGTGAACTCGACGATGTTGATGCCGTGCGGGCCCAGCGCGGTGCCGACGGGCGGGGCGGGGGTCGCCTTGCCGGCCGGCAGCTGCAGGGTCAGAACAATTCGGATCTTCTTGGCCACGGTGGTCGGACGTCCTCTCTACAGTTTTTCGACTTGCAGGAAGTCGAGCTCGACCGGGGTCTCGCGGCCGAAGATGCTCACGAGGACCTTGACCTTGTTGCGCTCGGGGTTGACCTCGTCGACCGTGCCGATGAACTCGGCGAACGGACCGTCGGTCACCCGGACGCTCTGGCCCTTCGTGAACGCGACCCGGAACTTGGGTGTCTCGACGCCCATGTGCCGGAGAATCTGCTTGACTTCGTTCTCATCGAGCGGGATGGGCTCGCTCCGAACGCCCGGGATGTTCGCCCCGCCGACGAAGCTCGTCACGCCCGGCGTGTTCCGGACGACGAACCAGCTGTCGGGGTCGAGGATCATCTCGACGAGCACGTAGCCCGGGTACACCTTTTTCTGGACGGTGTGCCGCTGGCCCTGGCGAATCTCGATCTCGTCCTCCATCGGGACGAGGACCTGGAAGATCCGATCCTCCATGCCCATGGTCTGGATCGGATGGTCGTGGTTGGCCTTTACCTTGTTCTCGTAGCCCGTGTAGGTGTTGATGTCGTTCCAGCGCTTCTCGGGCGCCTTGGTCGTCTCG
>JANLYK010000625.1:0-1642 GCA_031365595.1 Chloroflexota bacterium
CGGAGTCGAGGTCGGCCACGGCAAGCGCCACGGCGTCCTCTCGGACTACACGTTCGCGGTGCGCGACACCGACAACGACAAGCTGGTCACGATCGGCAAGGCGTACAGCGGCCTGACCGACGCCGAGATCGCCGAGATGACCGCCTGGTTTGAGGCCCACACGATCCAGCGTTTCGGGCGCTACCGGCAGGTCGAGCCGTCGGTCGTCGTCGAGGTCGCGTTCGACGTGATCGTCCGATCGAAGCGCCACCAGTCGGGGTACTCGCTGCGCTTTCCGCGGATCGCCAATCTCCGGCCCGACAAGCCCCTCGACGAGATCGATACGCTCGAGACGGTCCGGGCCCTGTACGAAGGGCTCCAGCAGGGCGCCGAGCAACTGGTGACCGCCGGCGCCAGGAAGTAGTCCCGAATCGGTCTGGCTGATCGATCCGGGTCGGATCGGAGGGGGCGCGGGCGCGTATCCTTCCGGTCATGTTCGAGTCGATGCTCCTTGGGGGTGAGCCGTCCCTCGTCCCCCTGACCCTGTACACGGACGCGTTCGTGGTCAAAGGCACGATCCGTTCCCGCCAGAGCCGGATCACCGACATCCTCAACCAGACCGACGACGGCTTCCTGGTCCTGGCCGACGCGGTCGTCGATGAGTACGGATCGCGCGGCAGCCCGACCCGAAGCGAGTTCGCACAGGTCAACCTGGCGACGGTCCTGTTCGCGGTTGCCGACACCCCGATCGAGCCGCGGCCGGACCTCCGGACGCCCAAGGTGCCCGAGCAGGCGCTGATCTCGATCCCGCCGTTCCGGGTCATCGGCCGGGTCCATCTCCTGCCCGAGCGCGACCTGCGCGAGGCGCTCAGCGAGCTGACCGGCCGGTTCATCCCGGTGACCGAGGCGACCTACTGGTCCGACACGATCGGCGAGGCGCGGGCGACCGCGACGATGGTCGCGATCAACCACGAGCGAGCCCAGATCTTCGCCCCGCATCGCGAAGTCGACCCGTGGGCAGGGTTGGACCGGAGTGGAGAGACCGCCACCGCGCCGCCAGACCCGGATCCGCCGACCGGCTGGTAGCGGCGATTACCGATCGACCGGCAGGTCGAGTCGATTCCCCCACTCGGCCCAGCCGCCGTCATACACCGCGACATCGTCGTGGCCGAGGAGCGTCAGCGCAAAGGCCAGCTTGGCGGCAGCGATCCCGGCGCCGTCGTAGCAGACCATCCGCCGGCCACGGGCGACATTGGCCTTGAACAGGAGCTCGCGCAGCTCGTCGCCGACCCGGAAGTGCTGGCTGCCCGCCCGGGTCATCGCCCCGACCGGAACGTTGAAGGCACCCGGGATGTGGCCGAGACGTTTCGTATTGCCCTCGTGGCCGCGATACTCGGCCGGGGCTCGGGCATCGAGCAGCGTCACGTCCGGCGAGGCCAGCAGGGCCCGCACGTCGGAGGTCGTCAGGCGCATCCGCGACTGCGAGCGCGGGGTGAACCGGGCCGGCGGGGGCGGCGCGATTGCGGTCGAGGTCGGGCGACCCTCCTCGAGCCACGCCGGAAAGCCGCCGTCGAGCACGCGGACCGACTCGAGCCCGTAGACCCGCAGGCTCCACCACGTCCGGGCCGCGTACAGGCTGACCGTGTCGTCGTAGACCACGACG
>JANLYK010000472.1:0-2857 GCA_031365595.1 Chloroflexota bacterium
AGATGGCGAAGTTCCAGTCGCGCTTCCACGGCGGAACCGAGGACTTCGTCGTGACCCGCGAGTTCCGCTCGATCTCCACGGTCGAGCAGCGGATCGACCTGATCCGGTGCTGCTTCGCGATCGGGGCGGTCGATTCGTCGATCAGTGCGGAGGAGGCAGCGACGATCAACGAGATCGCGCGGGAGCTCGATGTCGAGGCTGCCGACGTGAACGTCGTGCGCGCCGAGTACCACGAGCAGTTGTCGGCCGTTCAGGCGCTCCGCCGGGCCGGCGGCGCCTGAGGCGACTCGAGGCGTCAGCCCGCCGCGATCTCGCCGAGGACGGCGTCCACGGTCTCGACCAGGCGGTCGGCGTCGGCGGCCGTGAAGACCATCGGCGGCTTGATCTTGATCACGTTGTGGTCCGGGCCGTCGGTGCTGAGGAGGACGCCGCGCTCCGCGGCGCGGTTCACGAGCTCGGTGGCCAGATCGGCGTCGGGCTCGCGCGTTGATCGATCGCGGACGAGCTCGAACCCGACGAACAGGCCCAACCCGCGAACGTCGCCGATCGCTTCATGGCGGGCGGCGAGGTCGTGCAACCCTGCGAGGAGCCGCTCCCCGGTGACCCGGGCGTGCTCATGGAGCCCCTCGTCGACGATGACGTCGAGCACGGCCAACCCGATCGCGGCGGACACGGGGTTGCCGCCGAACGTGTTGAAGTACTCCATCCCGTTGTTGAACGCGTCGGCGATCGCCCGGGTCGTGACGACGGCACCGAGCGGATGGCCGTTCCCGATCGGCTTGCCCATCGTGACGATGTCCGGGCGGGCGCCCTGCGCTTCGAACGCCCAGACCGCTGAGCCGACCCGTCCGAACCCGACCTGGACCTCGTCGGCGATCGGCACGGCGCCGAGGGACCGCCCCGCATCGAACAGTCCTGCCAGCCAGCCCGGCGGCGGCACGATCTGTCCGGCAACGCTCGGAATCGCCTCGGCGATGACGGCACCGGCCGGCCGACCTGACGCCGCAGCAATGCGCAGCACTTCGTCGGCCTCCGCGAGATAGGCCGCCCCGACCTCGGGCCCCGTCCCGCGATGACGACCGCGATACGGATCCGGCAGCGGCACGACCCGGACGTCATCGCGCCGTCCGGCGCCGCCCGGCCCGTTGAACTTGTACGGGCTGATCTCGACGAGCCGCTGGGTGTTGCCGTGATAGGCGACGTCGACCGTGGTGACGTCCGGCCGTCCGGTCGCCGCCCTCGCCAGGCGAAGCGCCAGCTCGTTCGCCTCGGACCCTGAGTTCGTGAAGAAGCAGACCCCGAGGTGGTCGGGCAGGAGCGCGGTCAGCCGCTCGGCGTAATGGACGATGTTCTCGTGGAGGTACCGCGTGTTCGTGTTCAGGACCCGCATCTGGGCGACGCCCGCCTCGACGACCTGCGGATGGGCGTGCCCGACGTGGGCGACGTTGTTGACGCAGTCGAGGTACTCGCGACCGTCCGCGGCGTACAGGTAGGCGCCTTCGCCGCGGACGATGTGGAGCGGCGTTCGGTAACTCAGCGACAGGGACGGCCCGAGGCGGGCACGGCGTCCGGCGAGGATGTCGTCGGCGGTCATCGGGGCGCGATCTGGGCGAGGCGCTCGAGCAGGGCCCAGGCCGGCGCCTCCGACACGGTCAGATAGGGATCGTCGGGCGCGAGCCGCGACTGGTGGGCGCTCAGGCTCACGCTCGTGGCCAGGCGTAGGGCGACGAGGTCGAGCAGGACGTCGGCCTCGCGTTCGGTCAGCGGAAGGGCCGTTTCGAAGCCCACGCGAACTCGTTCGATCACCGCGATCGGGTCGTCGGCCCCAAGAGCCGCGTAGGCGGCGGCCACCGCGAGCTCGTTCACAACGACCGACCAAACGGCGTCGCCGAGATCGAGCAGGCCGCTGATCGAGCCACCATCGTCGGCGACGAGGACGTTGTGGTCGTTGGCGTCGTTGTGGATGACGCCATGACGGAGGATGGGGAAGCGCTCCGCCAGCGGGGCGAGCCGGACCTGCCAAGTCGCGAGGAGGGCGGCTCGGTCGGGGTTCGTGACCGCGGCGGCGTGGGCGGCGATCACGTCGAGGTCCTGCTCGGCGGACCACTGGAAGTCGCGGTGAGCGGCGGGATGGTCGAACCCCTGGAGGGCCGAGGCGGTCCGGCCCATGACCAGGCCGAGGTCGCCGAGGAGGGCATCCGAGCGCTCGGCGGGCGGGATCGTGGCGAGCGGCCGACCGGGCAGCCAGGTCAGGAGGCGGGCGAGGCTCGGGGCGTCGGGACGTCCGATGTCGACCACCTCGTGCCCATCTCGACTCGGGACGGGGACCTGGCACGGGACGCCGGCCGCAGCGAGTCGCTCCATCGCCCGGTGCTGGAGGTCGAGGAACGCCGCGTCCTCGTTGCCGTTCGAGATCTTGAGCACGAACCGCGGCTGGCCGTCGACCGAAACCGCGAAGTTCCGGTCGCGCTCGCTCGGCAGGGTGCGCAGCTCACCGTCGATCCCCCATTGCTCGCGAAGGATTCGAGCGGCGACGGCGTCATCGACCGACGGCCGGGTCCGGACCGCATCGACGAGTTCGCTCACGGTGACAGGGTAGCCGCGGATTCGGGCGTGGGGTGACCGAACGTCAGCCGAGGGTCAGGTCGACGAGGCCCTCGCCGAGGCGGCGGCGAACCTCGGACAGGAGCTCGGCGTCGTACGCCACCCGCCGGCTCAGCTCCATCGGCAGCGACCCGCCGCCGGTCGGGGCCGGGACGTGAAGCACGACGCGCGTGCCGCCGGGACGCTCGCGAAGGAGGATCTTGAACGCCTCCATCGCCGGGACCAGGCGATCCGACGACGCGGCGCCGAACCG
>JANLYK010000040.1:0-2103 GCA_031365595.1 Chloroflexota bacterium
GGCGACCCGGAGGCCCACGATGATCAGGTGGCGGATGCCATCGGCGAGCACCGCCTCGCGGACATCCTCGCGAATCGGGGCGGTGGCGACATCGGCGCTGATATAGGCATCGATCGCCTGGAGAGCATCGCCGAGCGCTCCCCCGAGTTGGCCGTACGCCAGGATCACCTCGATCGTCCGGGGCTGGACGCCAAGCGACCCGATGGCGGCATACCCGCCGTCAATCGCCGTCACGAGGCCGGCATCGGCGCCCGTCGCCCGACACAGCAGTTCGAGTGCGGCCACGGCAACCTCTTCCCTGGTCCGTGCCCGGCCAGCTTCGACGACGAGCGAACCCAGGGCGGCCAGCTCGGCCTCGAGCCGCGTGGTCGCGGTCACCTCACTGTGCGTGGTAAGGGCGCCGATCGGTTCGCCGTCCCGGCCGGATACGACCGATACCGTCACGTCCACGATGACATTCCGTCCGACGATCGGACCGGTCATCACGCGGTGCAAGATCCGGCCCTGCCACAAGCCCGTGGCGAGGAGGGCGGCTCGGACCGCTACCCGATCGATCGGCTGCCCCGTGAGATCGACGCCATCGATGAGTTCAGGCAGGAGGCGCCCCAGGGCCGCCTCGGCCGGGATGCGGTAAAGCCGTTCCGCTGCCTCGTTCCAGAGGATGATCTGGGCGGTCGTATCGGTGACGACGATGGCGTGGATCGAGTTCCGGACCAGAACGTCCTGAATCGAACCGGGCGGCCATGCATCCAAGGGCTGTCCCGGCCCGTATTCACCGGCCGGATGCCCAGGAATTCGGTCGGCGGTCACGCGGCTATCCTACTCGTGGGTTCGCGGTCCCCCGGATCGCCTCGCCCCGAAGTCGAAGGAGTGACCCTGACCTGGCCGATGACCGAGGAGGAGCGCCTTCTCCGCGACACCACCCGTGAGTTCGCCCGGCGATCAGTCGCCCCGAGCGCGATCGCCCGCGACGACGAGGAACGATTCGACCGCTCGATCTTCGCCGGGATGGGCGAGCTCGGGTTGACCGGGGCGCCGCTTCCGGAGTCGGTCGGTGGGTCGGGGTTCTCGTACCTGGGCTGGTCGTTGGTGATGGAGGAGCTCGGCGCGGCGGACATGGCGACGGCGGTGACGCTGTCGGTCCACATCCTGTCGCAGTACCCGGTCGTGACCTGGGGAACCGAGGAGCAGCGCGTGAGCTGGCTGGCGCCGATGGTCGCAGGGCAGGCCCTCGGCGCGTTCGCCCTGACCGAACCGCACGCCGGCTCCGATGCTGCCGCTCTCCGGCTTCGCGCCGAGCGCGTGGGCACGGCAGACGCGCCCGAAGGCTACCGGCTGACCGGGACCAAGATCTGGATCACGAACGCCCCCGAAGCGGACCGCTACCTCGTTTTCGGCGTGGTCGATCCAGCCGCCGGGTCGAAGGGGATCGCCGCGTTCCTCATCGAGAAGGGGATGGCCGGCTTCACGTTCGGCGCGCACGAGAAGAAGATGGGGATCCGATCGTGCCCGGCGGCCGAGCTCGTGTTCGAGGACTGCTTCGTGCCGGTCGCGAACCGGCTCGGCGGGGAAGGGGAGGGCTACAAGATCGCGCTGTCGGCCCTGGCAGAGGGACGGATCTCGATCGCGGCGGCGTGCGTGGGGCTGGCCCGCTCGGCGCTCGAGCAGGCGGCGGCGTACCTCCAACAACGGAAGGCGTTCGGTGGGCCTCTCAGCGACCAGCAGGGCCTCCGGTTCATGCTCGCCGAGATGGCCCGAGACGTGGAGGCGGCACGCGCCCTCACCCGCCAGGCCGCGGCGATGAAGGACCGCGGCGAGCCGATCGGGGTGGCGTCGTCGCTCGCGAAGTGGACCGCCTCGGACACGGCCATGAAGGTCGCGACCGACGCGGTCCAGCTCTTCGGCGCCAGCGGCTATTCGCGCGAGACCGGGATCGAGCGCCTGATGCGCGATGCCAAGGGCGCCCAGATCTACGAGGGCACGAACCAGATTCACCGCCTGATCGTCGCGGAAGACGTGCTGCGCGGCTGACCCCGGACCCGCGCTGTCGCCCCGAGCCGCAGCCCGGCGATTTCGTGCCACATATCAGCCATTCGGCACCCT
>JANLYK010000057.1:0-3490 GCA_031365595.1 Chloroflexota bacterium
GGCCATCGGTCGTCGTCCGATGAGCTCATCGAACATCTCCCGGACCCGGTCCAGGATCGCATCGGGACCATCCACAATGTCGGCCGGCTCCTCGGCCTGCACCAGCAGATTCCCGGCCATGTCCGCAACCCCGACGCCGATACTGGTGGCGCCGAGATCCGCGACGAGGATGTGCCCGGCCCGGGCGTTGAACTGCAGCGAACGCGGGGCGCGGCCGCCGGACGAGGCCGCCAGGCCCGACTCGACCAAGAGTCCCCGATCGAGGAGTTCCTGGACCCGCTGCACGACGACGGATCGGCCAAGTCCCGTCTGGCGGATGATCTCTGGGCGGGTCGTCGCGAACCCGAGGCGAACGACATCGAGCACCGCCAGGAGCGAGTCAAGGGCGTCGTCCACGACCGGGCCGACGATCGGAACAGTGGGGCCAGAGTCCTTTCGCTTGTGACCGACATCGTTTAGCATGTCATCACTATATCGCCATCGACAAGCGGGCGAGGTTGCCAGATGGAACCACAACAATTGACGGTCGTTGCCATCTTCGTGGCCAAGTCGGGGCGGGCGGAGGACCTGGCCACGGCCCTCCGGGCGATGGTCGCCCCTACCCTCCGCGAGCAGGGCTGCTTGAACTACGACCTGCATTCGGCCAACGACGACTCGGGGCTGTACTTCTTCCACGAGACGTGGGCCTCGGCCGATCATCACCGCGCCCATCTCGACACGCCACACGTCCGTCACCTGCTGACCGTGACGCCCGACCTCCTGGCCGAGCCGATCCGCGAGCTGAAAGGCACCCGGGTCGAGCCCTGATGGGACTCCGCCCCGAGCGCCGGTTTGACGGCCGATAGACTGCCGCCATGACCGATCTGCTCCTGGGGTCGTGAGGATGAGTTCGCTGCGATCGAGCGCTTCTGACCGCCGTGTCCGGGACGGCCGTCGGCGACGGAGCCCGACCGGCGACGGGGAGGGCGGGATCGGCAGGACGACCGTCTAACGCCGCCTTTCGACTTGCTCACGGGCGTCGCGTCTCACGATCCTCCTCGCGAGGGCAACGACGGCCGAGCGCGACCACCCTCGCGCGGTGCTCACTGACCGCAGTGAACCGACCGGCGGTAACACAAGCTCGATTCTCGCCGGACCCGCGCGAGGCACTTGACGCGGTCCGCATGCGTAGCCCGGGCCTGCTGGCGGCGACGTCGACCCGAGAACCATCGGAATGGCCGTCACGGAGACGCTTCGTCGAAGCGCCGCCGATCGGCCGATGGTGATCCTCATCGAGCCGTGGCCGCGGCCCTTCCGGGATGTCGAACGCACGTTGCGGGCCCGGGTCGAGGATCTCATTCGTCACCCTGCCGGGTCGTACGAGAGAGCGACCTGCAACACCTCCGCCGGATGAGCCAACGCGTCGAAACCCTGGGCCACTTCCTCCACGGGGAGCGTCATGCGTGGAAGGCCGCCCAGGACGACCTGCCCTGACCGTGCAAGTTCGAGGATGCGCGCTCGAAGGCCCGACCAATCCGTCGAGGGATGGACGTTCCCGATCTGGGCACAGGCGACCCGGATCCCGTTGTGGTGGAACTCGTCGCCCAACAGCAGGCCACGACCCTCACCCTGGTAGAACCCGGCGCCCACAACCAGTCCGCGCCGCTTCACGACGCGAATCGCCTCGTGCAGGGCGAACGTGGAGCCCGTGCACTCGATGGCGACCGGAATGCCCTCCGACCCGTGGCGTCGTTTGAGCGTGGCCGCCACGTCGATTCCCTCGCCTGCCTCCACGGGCTCGAGACCCAGCGATTCGGCGATCGCGAGTCGATTGGCCAAGCGGTCGACGAGGTACACGCGCTCGGCGCCACTGGCCCGCAGGACCTGCGCGGTGATGAGACCCACCGGCCCCGCTCCGAAGACCACGACCGGCGCCCCGACCTGCTCCCCTTCGGCGTAGTGGACGGCGTTCACGCAAATCGGGCCCATCTGGGCGATGTCAACGCCGTCGTCCCAGGAAACGTCGGCTGGAAGAGTCTGGTCGATCGCACGTTGACCGGGCATCGACGAGAGCTCCGTATGGCGCCAATTCCCGAACACGCGATGGCCGACGGGGATCTCTGGGACGCGCGTCTCGACAACCTCGCCGACCGCGCGGTAGCCGAACACGATCGGGTACTCCATCGACGGGATGCCCGGCTCGAAGAGTCGGAGCTCCTCGTTCCAGCGTTTGTGGAGGTACACGTTCGAAGCGTCCTTGCCGAAGAACGTCATCTCCGTTCCGGGGCTGATCGCCGACCGGACAGTCCGAACGCGTACCTGTCCCTCGGCGAGCTGCGCCGGCTCATAGGTGGCGCACTCGACCGCTCCAGTCTCGAGGATCTGGACCGTCCGACCGCCGATCTCGCCACGGGCAACGATCCCGTCGATGGCGCGGATCGCTGAGCCGGTCACGCTGCGCCCGCGGGCGCGACGGGTGCCGACGCCGCCGCAATCGTGGCTCGCAGGTGCTGGACCGCCGCGGGGAGGGTGGACGCGGCCGGTCCGGAGAGGCTGCATTCCATCGAGGCGTACCCCTCGTAGTCCATCCGAGCGAGGCCGCGAAACACGTTTTCCAGGTCGAGGTGACCCATTCCCGGCTCCAGCCGCTGGCTGTCGGCGAGGTGGAGGTAGGCGATCATGTCGCGCTCGGCGACCAGGGCCTCGCCCATATCCACCTCCTCGATGTTCATGTGAAACACGTCGCCCATCGCGCGCACGTTGGGGCTGTTCATGTCTCGGGCGAAGCCCGCTGCGTCAGCAACCTTGACCGAGATCGAATTTTCGAAGCGGTTGATCGCCTCCACGAGGAGGCTGCCGCCGACCTTCTCGGCCTTCTCAGTCGCTGCGCGAAGGCCCTCGAGCCATAGCGCCCGATCTTCTTCCAGGGTTCGACCAGTCCCGCAGTGCGCCGGTAGGTTGTGCGTCCGGCCGTAGATCGGGACCACGATCAGCGGCGCCGCCAACTGGGCCGACAACTCCAAGAGCCGGTCCACATCAGCCCTGCAGGCGGCAATCTGGGCCGGATCGGGATCGATGAACCAACCGCGGTGGCCGGAGCACATCGCCGTGATCGGCACGCCGTCGCGGACCGCCTCTTCGGCGGCCTCGATCATCGGGAAATGGGACAACTCCATTCCGTCGAACCCGTATGAAACGGCGTTGTCGTACTTCTCCCGCAACGACGCACCGGGCACGAGCCGCGACTGGACGGAAAGGCGAATCATCGTTCCTCCGATCTGACGGCCGCCGGTGGGCGGTGAGCAATGCTGTGCGGGACGGCCGTTCGGATCAATTGGCAACCTGGCTCAGCGCCAGTGTCCGGCGCGCCAGCTCGTCGATCGTGATCCGATCGAAGTCGCGGACGGCACTCCGCACGTGGACGTGGGTCGAACCGACGAGATGAGCCGGGATCGCCGTATCGCCGTGCAGCGCGCCAAAGACACTGCCGACGGTGGCAGTCGTGGAGTCG
>JANLYK010000164.1:0-2437 GCA_031365595.1 Chloroflexota bacterium
CGCCCGATCGCCGTCGTCGGCTACCTGCCGGTGCTCGGCTACCTGCTGATCGGCTATGTCGCGAACAACGTCCTGCCGGCCCGCCTCGGCGAGCTGATCCGGGTCCACTACCTCGGCGACCGCGAGGGGATCAGCCGGGCGTCGGCCCTGGGGACGGTCGTGGTCGAGCGCGTGGTCGATCTCGTCGCCGTCGTCGCGATCGCCTCGGTCGCGCTGCTCGTGCTCAGTGTCCGCGGCGTCGTCGCCAACGCGATCCTTGTCGGCGCGGCCGTTGCCGGCCTGCTCCTGATCGTCCTCGCCCTCGGAATCGTCGCCCACCGCCTGCCCGGGATGGACCGGATCGCCGCCCTCGTCGAGCGTTACCCGCGGATCCGCGATCTCGCTCGCAGCCTCCAGGGCGGCCTCGCCGTCGCCGGCCGGCCGCGGACCCTGGCCGAGGCGCTCGCCACCAGTGCCGCGTCCTGGACGATGGCGGTCCTCGCGTTTGCGGCGATCGGCCAGGCGATCGGGGTCGAGCTGTCGATCGGCCAGGCGGCGCTGATCGCGTCGGGTGTCGCGCTCGCGAGCGCGGTCCCTGCCGGACCGTCGAACCTCGGGACGTTCGAGTTCGCAGCCGTCGAGATCGGCAAGGCGATCGGGGTGCCCGGCGACTCGGCGTTCGCGTTGGCCCTCCTTGTCCACGCCACGATCCTCGTCGTCACCTCGGTCGGCGGCGGGATCGCCTTCGCGCGGCTCGGCTGGCGGGATCGAGCGCGGGCGGGCGACTCGGCGGACTGAGCGCCTCCCCCGCCGCCCGCCGAGCCGGAACCCGCGTCTGATGCGTGGGCTGGATCAGATCCGCACGAGTGAGCATGGGCACATATCCCAGGGAGCGCGATCGAGCTGTTGGAGCGAATGGGGCACGCTCGTTCCTCGGAATCTGATGTTCGCAGTGGATCGCCCGGACCGGATCAGGCGCGCCGACCTCAGCGACCGATGACGAGCCCATCGGCAAGGCCGAACGTCGTGATCGCCAGGATCGTCGCCACGCCGATGATCAGCGCGGCCCCCAGCCCGATCAGGAGCGGCCGCGGCCCAACCGCGCGCAGGTCTTCGACCCGGACGTTCAGCCCAACCGCCGAGAGCGCCACGAGGATCAGGGCCCGGGCGACCGTTTCGAGGGTCGCGGCCAGCGCGGCGTCGATCGCATGGATGCTGCGCAGCGCCGACAGGGCGAGGAACCCGAGCACGAACAGCGGCACAGCCCGGCGGAGTCCGGCGCGCGTGTCGCCGACGGTGCCCGTCCGGCGATACCAGGCCCACGCGATGCCGAGCAGGAGCGGCGCCATCAGCGCATTCCGGATCAGCTTGACGACGGTGGCGACCTCGAATGCGCCCGGCGAGTAGGCGGAGCTGGCCGCGACGACCTGGCTCGTGTCGTTGATCGCGATCCCGGCCCACAGCCCGAAGATCGCGTCGCCGAACCCGGCCGCATGGCCGATCAGCGGATAGGCGAAGACCGCAATCGTCCCGAAGAGCGTCACGGTCGCGACCGCGTATGCGGTGTCCCGCGGCCGGGCCCCGATCACGGGCGAGGTCGCGACAACCGCCGAGTTGCCGCAGACCGCAGCGCCGACGGCGAGCAGCACGGCCAGCCGTCCATCGACGCCCGCGACGCGCGACAGCCCGAGGACGACGACGAGCGCCGACCCCATCGTGACCGCGATGACGGCCGCGGCCGGCAGGCCGATACGTGCGATCTGGTCGATGCCGAGCTTCGCGCCGAGGAGCACGATCCCGAGCCGGAGCAGCCGCTCGGCGGCGAACTTCAGGCCCGGGGCAAGGGCCGCCGATCGGGCCGCGGGCAGGCGTCCGAGAACGAGCCCAATGAGGATCGCGATCGTGACCTCGGACACGACCGAGGGCAGGACGGTCGTCGCGAACCGGGCGACGATCGCGACACCGATCGCGACGCCGAGGCCGGGCACAAGGCGCGTGACGGCGGGCACGAGCGTGGGCCGGGCCGCCTCGGGCGACCCGCCTGGAGGCGCGCTCAGAACGAGATCGCGGGCTGGCTCGGCAGAAGTGGCGACGGGCCATCGATCGCGAGATCCGGGACGCCGACCTCGACGACGGGCGGCGGCGCCACCCGGTCGTACGGTTCGAACATCAGGGAGCCGCCGGCGTGGCGGCTGACCCGGTGGAACTCGAGGGTGTACCGCTCGTACATCTCGTCGATCAGGCTCACGGCGCGGACGTGATCGGGCCGGCCGGCGGCGGCCCGGGCGTCCGCCCGAGTCTGCCACAGGCAGAACGACAGACACGAGCCGTCCGACGCGGCGGGACCCTTGAAGTAGTGGACGTAACCGGGCGCGGCGGACGCCTCGACGTGCGCTCGCTCGTCGAACTCGTTGAGCCGGGCCTCGTCAGCGTTGGCCTTGCGGATCGAGCGGAACGC
>JANLYK010000175.1:0-1740 GCA_031365595.1 Chloroflexota bacterium
ACCCCTCGTCAGGCTACCCTCCGGCGGTGTCCATCGGTCTCGAGCTCGGCCTGATCGCGGCGCTCTGCTGGGGCTCGACCGACGTCTCGGCCGCGATCGCCGGGCGGCGTCTCGGGAGCCTTCGTGTCGCCGCCATCGTCCAGGTCACGAGCCTCATCGCGATCATCGTGATCTGCCTGATCCAGGCATCCTGGTTCCCGACGAAGCCCGAGGACATCCTCGTCTCGGCCGTGACCGGCGTCGTCGCGGCCGGTGCCTACCTGTCGTTCTTCACCGCGCTCCGGATCGGACCCCTGTCGGTTGTCAGCCCGGTGGTGGCGGCCTACGGCGGGCTCACCGTCCTCCTCGCGGTCCTCGTGCGCGGCGAGACGCTCACCCTGCTCCAGGCGGTCGGCGCCGCGCTCGCCACGATCGGCGTGATCCTGACCGGCCTCGTGTCCGAGGGTGGCTGGCGGAGTGTCCGGCTCGCGGGCAGGGGCATCGGATTCGCGATCGTGGCCCTGGTCTGCTTCGCGGTCCTGACGATCGGCCTGGCAGGCCCGATCCGGAGCTCGGGCTGGCTGCCGGTCCTGCTGGTCGCCCGGATCGCGAATGCCGCGACCGTGATGACCGTCCTCGTCGTCGTGTTCGTCTTTCGTCCGCGAGCGGCGGCGCCCCTGATCTCCGGCTCGACCGACCGCGTTCCGGGCCTGCTCGTCGTCGCCGTCGTGGCCGCCGTTGCCGGTGGCGCGTTCGACATCGCGGGCTTTGTCGCGTACGCGATCGGACTCGAACAGGCGCCCGCCTGGATCGTCGGGCTCGCCAGCTCGTTCGGGCCGGTCGTCAGCGTCATTGTCGCGATCGTCCTGTGGCACGAGAAGCTCCAGCCGAGCCAGTGGCTGGGTCTCGTCGGGATTGCATTGGGGCTCGCGGCCGTCGCGCTGCCGTGATCGGTGCCATCCGACTCGCGGCAGGCCCTACGCCGGCAGACTGAACCAGAACCGGGTCTGGCCGTCCCGCGACTCGGCCCCGACCCGGCCGCCGCCCGACTCGACGAGTTGCTTCACGATCGCGAGCCCGATGCCCGCCCCGCCGCGAGCCGCGTCGCGCGACTTCTCGACGCGGTAGAAGCGCTCGAAGACTCGCTCGAGATCGTCGGCCGGGATCGCGTCGCCAGTATTGACGACCGACACGAGGAGGTCGCCGGGTCGCTGCTCGGCGCGGACCGAGACCGTGCCGCCGGCCGGCGTGTAGCGGACCGCGTTCGAGAGGAGGTTCGCAAGGACCTGGGTAAGGTGGTCCGGGTTCGCCCGGCCCGGCAGGGCGTCGGGGACATCCACGGCAAGCCGCAACCCCGCCCGCTCGATCGCCGGCTGAGCCAGCTCGACCGCCGACCGCACCGCTGCCGCCAGGTCGATCGTGGCCAGCGCCGGCGGCGCGCTCGTGGCGTCGCCCTCGGCCAGCGCATCCAGGGACCGTGACAGGCGAACCAGGCGCTCGGCCTCGTCCCACAGCGATTCGTACGTCGAGCGGTCGGCGACGATCACGCCGTCACGCAGCGCCTCGAGATAGCCTTGGAGGTTCGTCAACGGCGTCCGCAGCTCGTGGGCGGCGTTGGCGATGAAGTCGCGCCGCATCCGCTCCTGTTCCTCGAGCGATGCGGCCATTTGGTTGAACGAATCGGCGAGGCTCGCGATCTCCTCGGGGCCGTCGCGCGGGACGCGGGCGGCGTAGTCCCCGTCGGCGATCCGGCGGGCCGCG
>JANLYK010000194.1:0-18759 GCA_031365595.1 Chloroflexota bacterium
GATCTCGCGGAGCTGCGGCTCGCAGTATTTCGCGCCGTCGATCAGGGCCTGCCAGGTCGGCTGCATGAATGTCGCCAGCTGGTCGATCGTGGGCTTGCGGAACTCAGGTGCCGTGTCGCGGATGAAGTCCTTCCAGAACTGGCCGGCGTCTTGGGGCGGCGCGTCCGGATCCGGGTCGGGCGGTGCCGACAGGTCGACGAGATCCTCGACGAAGCCCAGCGGCTCGAGCCGGCCCCGCCACGACGCCTCTGCCGCGAAGACGACGCGATGTCCGCGCTTGCGGAGGGCATCCCCGATGCCGATGCAGTTGTTCGTCGGGCCGTAGGCCGACTCGGGCATGAACAGGATGGTCAGCGGCTGGGCCATCATCTCCTCGTGACTGATCGACCGGGCGACATCGGGACGGACGTGGGCGGCGCCGCGGCGTTCGCGACCTCATCGTATCCGTCGGACGAGGGCCTTCTCGCGGAGTTGCGCGGGGCCTGGCCGCCGACGGACCGCGACGACGGCGCCGCACCCACCTCCGGGCGGGGATACGCGAAGACCGACCTCGGGGACACCGTCCCATCCGCCGCGATCCGGCTCGGCGGCCGCTTCGCGGTGGCGCTCATTGGCGCGGGCGACGGATCGTTCCACGTGGTGCCTCTCGCCCGCAACGAGACCCTGATCACCTCGTGGCAGCTTGCCCGCGCCGGGGACGGCCTGTCGGCCTTCGTCGCCGGGGTGCCGATGGCGTCCGAGCGGGCGATCAACACCGATCAGACGAACGCCTCGGTCATCGTCGGCGAGCGAGCGATCGTCAAGTGGTTCCGGCGGGCCGGGCCCGGTCCGTCGCGGGCGGCGACCCTGAGCGCCCACCTCGACTCGGTCGGGTTCAGCGCGATCCCGCCGCCGCTCGGCTCGCTCGTGTGGCGCTCGCCGCGCGACATCGATCTGGTGATCGCCCAGGGCGACGGCTATCTCGCCGGGGCGCGCGACGGCTGGGAGTGGGCGGTCGCCCGATTGGAGCGTCACGTGGAGCACGGCGGCGGCGAGTGCCCGGCGACCTGCGAGCCCTGGATTGGGGCCCCGCTCGGCCGACTCGTCGTGCAGCTCCACGCCGCGCTCGCCACTCCGTCGGCCGTGATCGCGACGCCGCGGATGCAGGCTCCACCAGAGGCCGTCGCGAGCTGGCACGAGCGAGCGCGATCGACGTTGACCGAGGCGATCGACCTGACGGACGCCGACGAACCCGGGGCGGGCGCGACCCTGCGCGCCCTCGAGCCTGGCCTGCGGTCGTCGATCGACCGCCTCCGGAGCGCACGATCCGCCGCAACGCAGCCGGTCCACGGCGACCTCCACGTCGGCCAGGTTCTCGAGTGGGCCGGCGGCCTCGCGGTGATCGACTTCGACGGCAACCCGGCCCTCGACCCGGCTGCGAACGCTCTCCGCCAGCCGGTCGAGCGCGACCTTGCCCAGATGCTGTCGAGCCTCGACCACGTCGGCCGGATCGTCGCAAACCGGGTCGAGCCCGCGGCGGAAGGCGCCGACGAGCGGACCGACGCGATCGAGCGCTGGATCGCTCGAGCCCGGCGGGAGTTCCTCGGCGCAGCCGGCGGGACCCCCGATCCGGCCCTCCTCGGCGCGTTCGAGGTCGAGCAGGAGTGCCGCGAGCTCGTCTATGCGGCCCGGTTCCTGCCCCGCTGGCGCTACGCCCCGATGGCCACCCTTCGCGACCGCTTCGTCTCGTGATTCGTTCCCGCGCCGCCGACCTGCGACGATGATGCCGATGGATCCGCTTGCGTTCCTGGCCGATCTCGAGACGAAGCCGCGCTGGCTCAACCTCCTCGCGGATCGCCTGGCGCAGGGCAATCCGTTTGCGGCCGTGCCGCGCGACGTCGATCGGGTGCTGCTCCTCGGGATGGGGTCGTCGCGCTATGCCGCCAGTGTCGCGGCCACGGACCTGCGAGTGGCCGGCATCGCGGCCGCGGCCGAGCCGGCGTCCGTCGACGCGACCTGGCCGCCCGATCCCCGGACGCTCGTGGTCGCGGTCTCGGCCACCGGCGAGAGCGCCGAGACGCTCGATGCGGTGGAGCGCTACCACGGCCGCTCGCCGATCGTGGCTCTCGTCAACGACCCGCGCTCGACCCTCGCCGGCCGGGCCGACATCGTCGTCGAGATGGGTGCCGGCGAAGAGGTCAGTGGCGTCGCCTGCCGCTCGTTCCAGCACACCGGGCTCCTGCTCCGGGCGCTCGAGTCGCACCTGACCGCGATCGACGATGACGTCGCCGGACTCACCCGCCGGGTCGCCCATGCCTCGGCCGATCTCCTTCGGACGAGCTCGACCTGGCTTCCGCGGATCGCGCTTTCCCTGGCCTCGCCGGCCGGCCTGTACCTCATGGCCCCAGTCGAGCGCTTCTCGTCGGCCGAGCAGGGCGCCCTGATGATCCGGGAGGGCCCGCGCCGAGCGGCGGTCGCCTGCGAGACCGGCGACTGGGCCCACGTCGACGTGTACCTGACCAAGACGCTCGACTACCGGGCGATCCTGTTCGCGGGCTCGCGCTGGGACGCCCAGGCCCTCGCCTGGCTGACGAAGCGCGCTTCGACGTTCGTCGCTGTCGGCGCCGACATCCCCGGCGCGAAGCACGTGATCCGCTATCCCGGCGACGACGATCCCGACGTCGCCCGCCACACCGAGATCCTCGTCCCGGAGCTCCTCGCCGCGAGCTGGTGGCGCCAGGCCGGCTGAGGCTCGGCGCGCCGGGGATCCCAGGCCGGCAATCTGGCCGAATTCTCACCGACGGACTGTTACGGCAGGTTGACCTGCCGGTAGGACCCTCGGATGCCGAACTGTTAGCCGCCAAAGACTAATTCCGTAGCCACCCGAGCCGCCTGAGCGGCGATTAGGCGCCACAACAGTCCACCCATGACTGGATGGCCAAGTTGGGCCGCGAGTCATGGCCTCGGGGCGCCTCGCGGGCCGGCTGAGGCCCGGGAGCACCGCGCGAGCCGATCAGCCCGCCGAGCGGACCATCCGATCCGGGGAGCCGGCGGCGGCCATCTTCTCCTCGAACCGCTTCGCGTTGACCTCGAGCTTGTCGAGGTGCTCGGCGAGGCGCGTGCGGGCCTCCTCGGCCGCCGCGTCGAGGCCGGTCAGCTCGAAGATCCGCCAGTGCTTGATGATCGGCATCAGGACCTCGTCGCGGTGGATCCGGATGTCGTAGATGCCGGCCTTCGCGATCGCCGCGGCCTTGCGCAGGAAGCCGGGAATGCCGGCGCCGGGCATCTCGAACGCAAGCACCTCGGCGACGATCGCCTGGACCGCCCGGGACGGCTGGATCTTCAGGGCGGCGCCGAGGATGTCGCGGTAGAAGACCATGTGCAGGTTCTCGTCGGCCGCGATCCTGGTCATGATCCGGTCCGCGACCGGGTCCTGCGAGTAGCGCCCCGTGTTCTTGTGCGAGATCCGGGTCGCGAGTTCCTGGAACGCGACGTACGCAAGGCCGCGGAGCGTGTCGATCGTGTCCCGGTCGTAGCCCTGCATCAGCTGGGTCATCCGGCCGCGTTCGAGGGCGATCGGATCGAGGTTGCGGGTGACGGTCAGGTAGTCGCGCAGGACGATCGCATGCCGCCCCTCCTCCGCGGTCCAGCGCCCGATCCAGTTGATCCAGGCGCCGTCGCCGGCCCCGAACATCCCGTGGATCAGCCGGTGGTACGAGGGCAGGTTGTCCTCGGTCAGCAGGTTCACCTCGAATGACGTCTGGGCGACGCCGGTCAGGCGCGGCTGGTCGGGCGTCCAGGGCTCCTTGTCGAAGTCGCGCCCGAGCCGGTACGGGATGTAGTCATGGGGGAACCACTCCTGGGCGACCTTGTCGTGGCGGTCGTACAGGCGGGCGGCCTCGGGCTCGAGCTCGTTGAGGAGGGCGATGTCCTCGTGGACATTGCGCTCGAGGATGTCAGTCATGGTTCGTACCTCCGGGCGCCGCGCGTCGAGCCGACCAGTGATCAGGTCCGGTCAGCCGAACGTGCGGAGCACACCGCGCCAGTTTGACCGGAATCCGTGGAACGTGATGGTGATTCGTCATCCGGCCCGGACGAGGCGCGGAGCGCCCGACTGGGCGAGCTTCTCCTCGAACCGCTTCGCGGCGGCGTCGAGCGTGGCCAGATGGGTCGCGAGGGTGGTCCGAGCCGCTTCGGCGGCAGCGTTCAGGCCGGTCAGCTCGAACACCCTCCAGTGGTTGATGATCGGCAGCAGGACCTCGTCGCGATGGACCCGGATGTCGTAGATCCCGGCCTTGGCGATCGTGGCCGCCTTGCGCAGGAAGCCGGGAATGCCGGCGCCGGGCATCTCGAAGGCGAGGACCTCGGCGACGATTGCCTGAACAGCCGCGGACGGATCGAGCTTGAGCGCGGCGCCGAGGATGTCCCGGTAGAAGACCATGTGAAGGTTCTCGTCGGCGGCGATCCGGACCATGATCCTGTCCGCGACCGGATCGTCCGAGTAGCGGCCCGTGTTGCGGTGGGCGATCCGCGTCGCGAGCTCCTGGAACGCAACATAGGCGAGGCCGCGCAGGAGACCCGGCGCCTTGTTGTCGTAGCCCTGCTGGAGCTGGGTCATCCGGCCGCGCTCGAGGGCGATCGGGTCGATATTGCGCGTGACGGTCAGGTAGTCGCGGAGAACGATCGCGTGACGCCCCTCCTCGGCCGTCCAGCGTCCGACCCAGCTCATCCAGGCGCCATCGCCCTTGCCGAACATCCCATGGATCAGGCGGTGGTACGAGGGCAGGTTGTCCTCGGTCAGGAGGCCGATCTCGAACGCCGTCTGGGCGACGCCGGTCAGGCGCGGCTGGTCGGGCGTCCAGGGCTCCTTGTCGAAGTCGCGGCCCAGGCGGTACGGGATGAAGTCGTGGGGGAACCATTCCTGGGCGACCTTGTCGTGGCGGTCGTACAGGCGCCCGGCCTCGGGTTCGAGCTCGAGCATGAGCGCGCGATCATCGTGGGTGGCCAATTCGGGTCTTCTTCCGCGGGTCGAGCGACGCGCCTGTCAGGCGCCATGGTCGTCGGCCGGTGTCCGTGAAGGGTACCCCGGGTTGCATCCCGTCCTCGTGCGATCCGTGCGGACGTGCACCCGCACGCGCATTGCAGCGCGGTCGTGGCCCGACCGCTAGAGTCGGTCGATGGTCCGCCTGCGACGATTCGCGCCCGACGCCCTGGCCGCTCTGTTCGCGGTCTCGGGTGTCCTCCACCTCGCCCGGCCCGCGGGCTACGAAGCGCTGATCCCACCGTTCCTGCCCGCGCCGGGGGCGATCATCGCCGTCTCCGGCGTCGCTGAGCTCGTGTGCGCGCTCGGCCTCATCCGACGGGACCGATGGGCAGGCCCGGCGAGCGTCGCGCTCCTCGTGGCCGTCTTCCCGGGCAATTGCTGGTTCGCGCTCGCGACGACCGCGGACCCGGCGGCCGCGACGTGGCTGGTTGCCGGTTCGTGGCTCCGGCTCCCATTCCAGGTGCCACTGATCTGGGCCGCGCTCGAGGCGCGGGCTCGGGACCTTGACAGGTCGGGTGCGTCCGCGGCAGACTCCTAACGATCGTTAGGTAGGAGATCGATGATCGAGACCGGCGCGCGACGGCGGGAGATCGACGACACCGCGAGCGAGCTGTTCCACGCGAACGGCTACGCGGCGACGAGCATTCGCGACATTGCCCGGGCGCTCGACATGCAAGGCGCGAGCCTCTACGCCCACGTCGCCTCGAAGGAGGACCTCCTCTGGACCATCGTCGATCGAGCAGCGACGACCTTCGAGCTGGCCGCGGATCGAGCGGTCGATGAGAGCTTCGGAGGCGATGCCGTGGAACGCCTCGCGGCCCTCGTCGAAGCCCACGTCGAGGTGGTCACCACGGATCCCGGCCGCTCGAGCGTGTTCGTGACCGAATGGCGTCACCTGTCCGGGGGCCGGCGGGCCGCGATCGCCGGGCGTCGTGATGCCTACGAAGCGCGGTTCCGAAAGACCATCGACGATGGGGTCGCGGTCGGTGCGTTCCGAGCGACCGACCCCGCGATCGCCGCGACCTTCATCCTGACCGCCCTCAACGGCATCGCGACCTGGTTCCGGCCCGAGGGTCGCCTCAGCGCCGACCGGATCGCCGACCACTACGTCGAGCTCGCCCTGCGCTCCCTGTCGGAGGACCACCGATGACCGATCCCCTCGCCCTCGATCCAGTGCTCCCTCCGCGCGAGCGGAGCGCCCTGCCGTTCAACGACGACGCCCTCGATCACGACGACCGGTATCGCCACTTCGAGGAGCACGTGACCGGCGGCGGCAAGGTCGAGGCGACCGACTGGATGCCCGACGAGTACCGGACCGCGGTGCTCCGATTCGTCGAGATGCACGCGAACAGCGAGCTGATGGGCGTCCTTCCCGAGCGCGAGTGGCTGATGCGCGCCCCGACGCTCCGCCGGAAGCTCGCCCTGACCGCCAAGGTCCAGGACGAGGTCGGCCATGCCCAGCTCCTGTACCGAGTCGCCGAGGATCTCGGCAAGCCGCGCGAGGCGATGGTCCAGGACCTGCTCGACGGGAAGACGAAGTTCCACAACGTCTTCCACTACCCGACGTACTCGTGGGCCGATATCGGAATCATCGCGTGGCTCGTGGACGCCGCCGCAATCGTGGCCCAGCAGGCCCTTCGCGATTCGTCCTACGCCCCGTACGCCCGGACGATGAAGAAGATCTGCTGGGAGGAATCGGTCCACATCATGCACGGCCGGGATGTCGTGCTGACGCTGGCGACCGGGACGACGGCGCAGCGAGCCTCGATCCAGGAGGCGCTCGATCGCTGGTGGGGTCCGCTCATGCAGATGCACGGGCCGCGCAGCGATCGGGCCAAGGACCGCGACATCCACTGGCGGATCAAGGCGAAGACGAGCGAGGAACTCCGCCAGGAGTTCCTCGGGATCTACGTGCCCCGGATCCGCGAGATCGGGTTGACGATCCCGGATCCGGATCTCGCGCTCGACCCGGCGACCGGCGTCTGGGCGTACGGCGAGCCTGACTGGAACGAGCTCCGGACGGTCGTCACGAATCACGGCCCGAAATCCGAGGAGCGGCTCCAGTTCCGGCGCGACAACTGGGCCGCGACCCAGTGGGTCCGCGACGCGATCCTGTCAGCGCCACGCGCCGAGGCGGTCGCGTGACGGACTCGCCGCCCGCGGACCGCGCCGGCGGCGGCGACGGGTCGAGCGCCCCCGGCGTGCTCGAACCCTGGGAGGTCTTCCGCCAGGAAAAAGACGGCGACCCGATGAAGCACGGTGGCTCGGTCATGGCCCCCGACTCGGTCCTTGCCCTCCACTACGCCCGCGAGATGTACAGCCGGCGCCAGGAGAGCGTCCACCTGTGGGTCGTCCGTCGGTCCGACATCCACGACCTCGCCGACCTCGACCTGCTCCAGCCGCCGCTCGATCGGTCGTTCAAGAAGCCGGGCGGCTACGTGATGCGCGCCAAGCTGGCCGCGGCGCGCGCGCAGTCCGGCGAATCGAAACCGAAGGCGAACAAGGGCGCTCGATGACGGATTCCGCGGCCTTCGAGCCGCTCGCGATGGACTTCGACGGCGCCGGCGACGGAGGCGAGCGGGCGCTCGCCCTGCTCCTGCTCTCGATGGCCGACGACGAGTTCGTCATCGGCTTCAGCGACTCCGAGTGGACCGGGATCGGACCGATCCTCGAGGAGGACGTGGCGATCAGTTCGCTCGCCCAGGACGAGCTCGGACACGCCCAGGCGCTGTACGGGCTGCTGGTCAACACCGTGGCCGACGGCCGCGACGCAGACGCGTGGGCCTATGACCGACCGCCCGAGGGCTATCTCCACGCCCGGCTGCTCGATCACCACCGCGGCGACTGGGCGATGACGATCGCCCGCCGCTACCTGTACGACACCGCCGACGCTGCCCGGCTGGAGGCCCTTGCCGGCTCGTCGCACCAGCCCCTCCGCGAGCTCGTCGCGAAGATCCGGCGCGAGGAGCGCTACCACCTGATGCATGTCCAGACCTGGATCGAGCGACTCGCGGACGCGGGCGGCGAATCCCGGGCACGGCTGGTGGCCGCACTCGCGACGCTGGCCCCGGATGCGGGCACGGTTCTCGCGCCACTCCCCGGTGACGAAGCACTCGTCCGGCGCGGGATCGTGACGGAGGCGTTCGCGACGATCGAGGCACGCTGGCGCGATGCTGTCGGCGCCACGTTCCGGAGCCTCGGCCTGCCGACCCTGCCGCCGACCGCTGACCCGGACCACGCCCGGTCCGGGCACTCCGACGCCTTCCGAGCCCTCCACGCCGAGCTCACGATGGTCCGCCAGTCCGAGGTCGGCGCGACATGGTGATGACCGCGCCACTCCCCACCGCCGCGGCCGTCCGCTCGCTGCTCCGTAGCGTCGTGGATCCGGAGATCCCGACCGTCTCGATCGTCGATCTGGGCCTGGTCCACGACATTCGGGTTGACGCCCGCGGCATCGCCGTCGAGCTGCTCCCGACGTTCGTCGCCTGCCCGGCGCTGGAGGTGATCCGATCGGCCGCGATCGATGCCCTTGTCGGGCTCGGCAGCCCGGTCGATGTGTCGTTCACCTTCGCCGTGCCGTGGACGACCGACCGCCTGACCGACGCCGGTCACGCCGGACTGCGCAAGGCCGGGATCGCGCCGCCCGCGCCACCGGCGGACGTGCGCTGCCCGTTCTGCGAGTCCGGCAATGTGGCGATGGACAGCCTCTTCGGCCCCGCCCTGTGCCGCTCGCTCTTCTATTGCCGGGCCTGTCGCCAGCCGTTCGAGGCGTTCAAGCCGATCTGACGACCGCGTATGCCGCGCAGGTCATGGCAGCCTGCGAACCTGGGTGACAACGAACGCCCGGCGGCAGAGTGCGACGGTCTGCGCCATAGGGGCCACCGGCCCGAACGCTCCCGCCAGCGGGACGACGCGGCACGTAGCCGCCGCCGGATCATCGAAGTGCCCGGTCAGCTCGACGTGCGTTCGCGGCGGCGGCACCGTCACCGAATGGGCGGGATCGATCTTGACGCCGAACCCACCCGGACCGGTGGCCGCCGAAACGATCGGCCCGCTGAGGTAAAAGGCCGAGAACCCGAGCGGGTCGATCAACCACGACGGCATCCCTTGCTCGCTGGTGATCCCGCCGCACTCGCACTCCGCGATGAAGCCGCGAACCCGAATCGCCGCGTCGCCGAAGCAGACCGGCCACAGCGGTGGGTCGATGGCCAGGAACTCCTCGACCTCGGTCGGCCGGGAGGTCGGGCACGGCACGGACGCGCCGGCCGGGAGGGCTCCGAGCGCGTCGCCTGCAGGGTCGAGCCAGGCGTTGCCGTCGTCGGACCGCCACAATTGCGGCCGAACGTCGCCGGCGTTGTTCGATCGGTCGGCGATGGCGACGAACGATGCTCCGTCATCGCCGCTCGTCGCTGCCAGCCCGGGAACGCCGCCGCCGAAGAGGTTCACGTCGAGTGCCGTTCGGTGCCACTCGGCCCCGTCCGCGCTCGTCCACGCGAGTGGAGCCAGGGTCGTTCGATCGAAGCCGAGTGCGAGTGCGCCACCTTTCGCGCCGGTCACGATCGAGAGGCCGGCGCCGTCGAAGGCCGCATCCGTCGACGCCTCATGGCGCCAGGCGATCCCCGCGCGGCCCGCACCCTGGGCCGTGTCGCCGCTGAACGTCTCGATCGCGCCGCCGTCGCCGGAGCGAAGTACCACCAGCGACGAGCCGACCGCAGCGATCAGGGACTGGCCGGTGTTCGCATCGAACGGCGACCCCGGATCGGTGGTGAGGTCGCGCCAGGTCTGGCCGTCGGCCGAGAACAGGGCGGTTCCGGGTCCCGCGCAGCATCCGCCGGCGAAGGCGAGGAAGCCCTCCGGCAAGGGCAGCACACGGTCCGTGTTCCGGCCATGCAGCGCCGTCGCCTCGGCCCAGGTCCGTCCATCGCGCGAGACCCAGGTTGCATTGACCGAATTTCCGGCCTCGGTGAGCTGGCCGACGATCGCGAACCCGACCGACCCGGCAGAGAGCGGGTTCGTCTCGCTGTTGGACAGGTCCGCCAGCGCCGGCCCGGATCCGTCCGCCACGCGGTCCCACGCGACGCCATCGGTCGAGAACCACAGGGCCGTCGCGTCGACGGTGCCGTTGGCCTCGCTGCTCGAGGCGATCCATCCCAGCGGGCCACCCGCCAGGAAGCTGAACGCCGGTCCGGACGGGCCCGTGGCGACGCGACTCCAGCGCCGACCGTCAGAGGATCCCAGGAGCGTGAACGTCGCGGGACCGTTGGCCGATCCGACGCCGAGCACCGCGAACCCGGATGGGGTCGCGACGAGGCTGCGGACGATTGCCGCGTCGAGCGGCGCCCCATCGACGGGTCGCAGAACGATGTCCGGCCCGGGTTCAGCGCTGCTCGGCGACGGGCGTGGCACGGCCGAGGAGGTGGCGTCCGAAGGCGCCGGGCCCCCCGTGGAGACAGGCGCCTGAGACGGGCTCGGGGAGCAGGCCGCGGCTACGGCAATGGCGACGCACAAGGCGACAGGCGATGCTCTGTTCGGCAGCCGATGCGAAGCGGATCGTGTCACGGGAGCCTCCTCGACCAGACAGCGCCTGGCAGGCCATCGAGCGGCGGATCGGAGACGTTCGCCAGGCCGACAACGACCGACACGGAATCGGAGGCCGCGACCGCGGAGGGGACGAGCCCGGCGAGCGGTCGATCGGCACCGGCCGAGCACCCCCAGGCATGACCGTCGGGCGAGTCCCAGATGCCACCCGGACAGCCGCCGCTCGACGATCCGACGGCGACGAATCCGTCGGCGGTCGCCGTGACCCCGGCGAGCATGACGCTGGTCTCGCCACCGGAGAGGAAGTCCGCACCGTCGGCGTTGGCCCAGGTGCGGCCGTCAGCGGACCACCATGCGCGGGCCGCCGGGCCGTGTCCGCCAGCGGGTCCCTCGTACCCCACTGCGACGACCAGGCCGTGCCTCGTCGCAACGGAGTCCATCGTCGTCCACAGGGGCGGATCGTCCGACGGCAAGGCATCGAGTTCCGGACTGTCGGCGGCGCGCGTCCAGGTGAAGCCGTCGGCCGAGGTCCACGCGATCGCGCGAAGGTCGGCCAGGCCGACGGCAACGAAGCCAGAGGCACGTCGGGTGACCGCGGTCATCGCCGCCCCATTGAGCGACATCTGGTCGGCGGCGCGCGTCCAGTCCAGGCCGTCGTCGGACATCCACACGATCGACCGGACGGGAGCGAGTCCGCAATTGACGTTGCAGGGAGGATCCTCCCTCCCGACCGCGAGCCAGCCGGCATCGGTCGCGACCACGTCGGTCACCTCGATCGCGTCCGTCTCCGCGGCGGCCGGATCGACGGGGAACGCGTTGGTCCGTGCTGTCCACACCAGGCCGTCATGTGAGAACCAGCTGGCCGGTGTGCCGTCGATGGAGCCGACCGCGACCACGCCGCCCGGTCCGGCCCCAAGGCTGACCGGCAGCTCGATCGGGCTGGTCTCCGACCGGAGCGTCCACATTCGGCCGTCGGAGGAGTCGAGGAAGCCGCCTCCGGCTTCGATCACTGATGCCGTGGCCACGAAGCGCTCTCCCGTCCACGCGACGTCGCGGAACTGGACGCGACGCACCGAGTCCTGATCCGGTGCGGCCAACCAGGGTCCGGGGCTCGTCACGGGCGCGACCGTCGGGGCGACAGTTGGCCGGGGCACAACCGTTGATTGGCCGGTCGCGGGCTCCGTCCGCGCCGGCGAGCCGATCACGACCCCCGGCTTCGGCTGGCCGACGCAGCCCGAGATGGAGATTGCCACTGCCACCACAGCCGCGTGTCGCGCCATCATGTCAGCTGCCTCCAAGCTCCTGGCGTCGTCATCGCGCCACCGACCTGATGACGCGCCGTGCCGGGAGATGTGTCAACCCGGGCCTCAGGTGTCAGCCAACCGACAACCGCCGATCCGAGCGGCTCGGCGGACCTTGCCGGCCGACTCGGGCCCTCAGAACGGGTTGCCGAGCGCGCCGCTGAGCTGCGCGACGGCGGCGAACCAGACCACCGCGAATGCCGGCGCCAGCACGATCAGCCAGGCCACCCAACTCAACGCGTCGCGGATCCCCGCCGACCGGCCAGCGATGGCGATCCCGATCGGACCAAGGACGATCAGGGCCACCCACGCCAGGAAGCCGAAGGCGTCGAGCAGCGGCCTCGCCGATGTCACAGGCACGGATCCGGCCCGGACCATCGCGCCCGCAACCCACGAGAGGACCGGAACGGCAAGCGCCACCGCTACCCCGCCGACAAGCCCTCGCCTCGATCGGATGGCCATGACACTCCTCGATTGCGGGTCCGCCGTCATTCGACGGACGTGCGAGGCGGCCGACCGTTTCGGTCCCGGCGCGCGGCGCGGTGCGGATGCGCAACGTTCGCGGACGGACGCCACGCGTTGATATGCAGCTTGGATGGAAGAGCCGCTCTGCACACGTTCACCCGCACGTCCTCGCGCCGTCTCATGGACCCGGACGTGATCGACGACGGAGCGCCCAGGACCGTCGACTGAACAACCTCAGTGACGGAGTGGACCATGAACCGACGACGCGCCTCCTCTCTCCTGCGCCCGATGGCGCTCTTCGCGGCCATCCTGATGGCGACCTTCGCCGGGACCGGGCCAGCCGCGCTGGCCAACGACACCGGCAACAACGGGACCGTCAAGATCCACGACGGCAACACCGAGAACGATCCGGGCGAGGTAAGGAACGAACCGCATGTCTGCACCTTCCACCTCCACTTCTACTTCGCCGACCCGGAGCAGGCCGGCGCGTGGGAGATCCAGGAGTGGGCTCCTACCGGCGAGAAGGGAACGGTCGTCCTGAGCGGGACGTACGACACCGCCGGCGACGGCGAGGATCGCGACCCCGGCGATGGCGCGTACACGCTCCCCGATGGTCACTACAAGCTCTTCTGGGACGGGGACACCGCCAAGCACGACAAGATGAAGGTCTTCTGGGTCGACTGCGACGAAGACCAGCCGTCTCCGGCCGACAGCGAGGCGCCGACCAGGTCGGCCTCGCCCAGCGCCAGTCCGTCGGCCTCGCCCAGCGCTTCGGCCTCGGCCAGCGCATCGGTGCCCACCGGTAGCGAGCTTCCCGTCGACGGCAGCGGATCGCCGAGCGCCTCGATCCCGGGCGGCGGCGTCCTGCCGACCGAGTCGAGGAGCCCGACCGGCGAGGTGGAAGGAATCACCGGAACGCCGCCGGCGGGCGTGACCCCGCCTCCGACCGACACCGAAACTGCGGTCCGTGCGGCCGGCAATGACGGCTGGCGGGTGGTTCTGCTCGGCGTGTCCGCGCTCATCGCCGCGGCCGCCTTCCTGATCCCGGGCCGAACAGTGGCTCGGGCCGGCAACCGCACTCGCCGCGGCCGCTGAACGTAACCACGTTCGCTATCGCCGGCGACGCCGGTCCGGCCGAGGGCCTACCCTTCGGCCATGACTGACCCGCCGGCGGCCGCTGCCTCCGATCCCCGCCTCGAGCTCCCGATCGTCGGGATCGTCGGGGCGGGGATCATGGGTTCCGGGATCGCCCAGCTCGCCCTCGAGGCGGGCCACGAGGTCGTCCTCCACGACGTGGACGAACCGGCCCTCGTCCGCGGCCGCGACCGGATCGCGGATGGGCTGACCCGGCGCGCGACGAAGGCCCTCGTCGGCGAGCCGGCCGGGATCGACGACTGGGTGGCCGAGCGCATCGCCCGCCTCCGGACGACCGAGGTCCTCGAGCAGCTCGGCGACGAGGCCGACGTCGTGATTGAGGCCGCCCTCGAGTCCCTCGAGCTCAAGCGCACGATCTTCCGGACTTTGGACTCCGTGGCGGATGCCGCGACGATCCTCGCGACGAACACGAGCGCCCTGTCGGTTGCCGCCATTGCCGCCGAGACCACCCGGCCGGGCCGAGTCGTCGGGCTCCACTTCTTCAACCCGGCGCCGCTCATGCGCCTGGTCGAGGTCGTCGCGCCCCCTGCGACCGATCCCGCGATCGTCGCGGCCGCGACCCGACTGGTCGAGGGCTGGGGCCGCACCGCGGTTCGTTCCGCCGATGCGCCGGGCTTTATCGTCAACCGGGTGAACCGGCCGTTCACGCTGCGCGCCCTACGCCTGCTCGAAGCCGGGGCCGCCACCGTCGACAGTATCGACGCGGCGATCCGCGACGCCGGCTTTCCGCTCGGCCCCTTCGAGCTGATGGACCTGACCGGGATCGACGTGACGTTCGCGGCGTCGACCGGCATCTGGGAGGGACTCGGACGCCCGGATCGGCTCCGGCCGTCGCCGCTCCAGGAGCAGCGGATCGCCGCCGGGGCACTTGGTCGAAAGACCGGCGAGGGGTTCCATCGCTACGTGGAGGGAAAGCGCGTGGCGACCTCGCCACCGTCGTCCCCGGGCGGCGGCCTCGACCCGGACGCGATCCGCGAGCGGATCCTGCTGCCGATCGTCGATGAAGCGTTCCGGGCGCGAGCAGAGGGCGTCGCGACGGAGTCCGATATCGACGTGGCGATGCGGCTCGGCGCCGCCCACCCGATCGGGCCGTTCGAGCGGGCCCGCGAGCTGGGTGGCGCCACCGTCGTCGCGGCCCGCCAGCGGGCGCTTGCCGCCGAGGATCCCAGCCTCGCCCCGTCGGAGGCGCTCGTCTCGGCCGGCTGAGGACGCTAGGCGGGATCGACCCGCACGGCGATCCCGCGATGCTCGCGGAGGTGGAGGGCGAGGTCGACCGCGGTCTTCAGGATCACGAGGACGACGATCGCCCCGACCGGGCTGCCGAGCATCAGGCTCACGAAGGCGCCGAGGATGATCGTCATGTGCAGGATCACGAGGCGGCCGTACGGCGCGAACATCTGGGCTGCCGGCGACACCGCCAGGTACTCGCGGCAGCCGACGAAGTTGATCAGGAACGAGGCGATCCGGCTGATCGCGAGGCCGAGCACCGCCCAGCCGACCGCCGCCAGGTCAGGACCGCTCCGGACGACCGGGGAGAGCGGGTCGCCGAAGCCGTCGGGGCCGGGGAAGGCGCCCGGGCTCAGGTCCAGGCCGCCATCGACCGCGGTTGTGACGCCGCCGACGAAGAACGGCAGGGTGAACACGAAGATGCCGTGGACGAACCAGAACATGCCGTAGTGGATCAGAAAGAAGATCACCGACCCGATCCTCGACGCCGGCCCGGAGCCGGTCGGCGCGCTCGCCGCCCGGGCGAAGCCCTGGCCGGGGACGTCCGGGCCGCGGGCGAGGAGCATCTTCGGGACGTTGTGCGCGCCGATGATCCCGTTCTCGGCCCAGTACAGGACGAGGATCGTCGCCACGTTCCAGCCCCAGAAGACGACTCCGACCAGGGGAACGAGGTTGAAGCCGACGAGGAGGACGACCGACGTCGTCGACGAGGTGCTCCGGGCCAGGCGGACGGAGCGCTCGATCATGGTCGCGATGATGACAGACGAGCCGCCGCGCTACGATCGGCAGCGTGACACGAGATCTGCATCGCCCGCTTCGTGAGGCCTGGGTCGTCGAGGCGGTCCGGACTCCGATCGGGCGCTACGGCGGCGCGCTCTCGGCAGTCCGCCCGGACGACCTGGCCGCGGCCGCGATCCGGGCCGTCGTCGAGCGCTCCGGGATCGACCCGTCGCTCATCGAGGACGTGATCCTCGGCTGTGCCAACCAGGCCGGCGAGGACAACCGCGACGTTGCGCGGATTGCGCTCCTCGTGGCCGGGCTGCCGGTCGAGGTCGGTGGACTGACCGTCAACCGGCTGTGCGGCTCGGGCCTCCAGGCGATCAACTCGGCGGCGCACGCGATCGCGGTCGGCGATGGCGATGTGTTCATCGGCGGCGGCGTCGAGTCGATGACCCGGGCGCCGTACGTCATGGCCAAGCCGGCGGCCGCCTGGGATCGCGGTCCACGCGAGCTCGAGGACACGACCCTCGGCTGGCGCTTCCTGAACCCGAAGCTGGCCGAGGCCTACTACCCGTATTCGATGGGCGAGACCGCCGAGAACGTCGCAGAGCGCTGGTCGGTCGATCGGGCGGCCCAGGACGCGTTCGCCCTCGCCTCGCAGCAGAAGGCCGTGGCCGCGATCGAGGCTGGCCGATTCGACGACCAGATCGTGTCGATCACCGTTCCGTCAAAGAAGGGCGAGCCGATCGTGGTGTCGCGCGACGAGCACCCTCGCGCGGACACGTCCGCGGAAGCGCTCGGGAAGCTCCGCGCGGCGTTCCGCGACGGCGGCTCGGTCACCGCCGGCAACAGCTCCGGGATCAACGATGGCGCGTCGGCGGTCCTCCTCGTCGAGGCGGAGCGGGCTCGCGCGCTCAGCCTCCGCCCACTCGCCCGCGTCGTATCGACCGCGGTCGCCGGCGTGGACCCGGCGATCATGGGCTACGGCCCGGTGCCGGCCTCTCTCAAGGCCCTCGAACGGGCCGGGATCACGGCCGCGGACCTCGATCTCGTCGAGCTGAACGAGGCGTTCGCCAGCCAGTCCATCGTGTGCATCGACGAGCTCGGGCTCGATCCCGCCAAGGTCAACGTGAATGGCGGGGCGATCGCCCTGGGCCACCCGCTCGGGATGAGCGGCGGGCGCCTGATCACGATGCTCAGCCACGAGCTGCGCCGGACCGGCGGTCGGTGGGGCCTGGCCACGATGTGCATCGGGGTGGGGCAGGGGATCGCCACGGTCATCGAGCGCATCGACGACTGACGGTCCTCGATCGTTTTCGGCGGAACGCTTGTCGAAACTGGTTGTCGTGCGTACGATTGGCCCATCGACGCGATCCTGGTCGCGCTGCCATGATCCCTTCGACTTCACCCCTCTGAGGAGGAACGCTCCCGATGTTGGAAACCCAGCCGGCCGCTCAGCCGCTCATCATGCCGACGACCGTCGTGAACCTGACCGATGCGGCCGCCGCGAAGCTCCGCGAACTGACCGCTGAAGAGACGAATCCGGACATCGGGCTACGCGTCTACGTCTACTCGGGCGGCTGCTCAGGTTTCCGCTACGGGATGATGCTCGAGGATGCCCCGACCGCCGAGGACAAGGTCCTCGAGGCGAACGGCGTCAAGGTCTACGTCGACGGCAAGTCGATCGACCTCCTCCAGGGCTCGCAGATCGACTACGTCGACACTCTGATGGGCGCCGGTTTCACGGTCAACAACCCGAACGCGGTCGCTGCCTGCGGCTGCGGCTCGAGCTTCCGGACCGCCGACGACACGGGCTCGCCCAAGGGCTGCTCGCACTGATCATCTGAGGCGGCTCGACCGCCTCGCAACTCCGCAGCCGCCGGCCCGTCCGGCGGCTGTTTCGATTCTCTAGACTCATCTCGGACGCCCGCCGCCTCACCCATCCTCGTCCCGTGCGAGTTGCCGCCGGATGGAACTGCCGCTCTTCCCGCTGAACTCCGTCCTGTGCCCCGGCATCGCGCTGCCCCTCCACATCTTCGAGGATCGCTACCGGGCGATGGTCCGGCACTGCCTCGAGACGACCTCGCCGTTCGGGGTGGTCCTGATCCGGGAAGGCCGCGAGGTCGGCGCGGGTTCGATCTCGTTCACCGGCGTCGGCACGATCGCCGAGATCCGCGATGCAGGGACGTACGACGACGGCCGCTACGACCTGCTCGTCGTGGGGACGCGGCGGTTCGAGATCCGGCGCGTCCTGACCGGTCGGCGGCCGTATCTCGTGGCCGACGTCGACATCCTTGACGAGGCCGTCGGCGACGACGACACGGCCCATCGCCTGGCGATGAAGACCACCCGCCGGTTCGTGACGTATCTCGAGCTGCTCCAGCCGCGCGCCGGTGAGACCGCCGACGAGATCGACGTCCGGGTCGAGGTCGAGGCGGCCGACGACGACGGGGAGACGGCCGACGAGGGTGGAGCCGACCCCGCGATGGCCGAGGCTGGCGTCGCGAGCGACCCGACGGGCGACCTGACGGGCGACCCGACCGACGCGCCGCGTCGCCGGCGGGTCACGATCCCCGACGATCCGACCGTTCTCTCGTTCCTGCTCGCCGGCATCCTCCAAGTCGAATCGCCGCGGCGCCAGGCCCTGCTCGAGGCCGCCACGACCGAGGATCGCCTGCGCGACCTGCTCGGCCTGATCGACCGCGAGGTGTTCCTGCTCGATCAGCGCCTCCGGTTCTTCCGGCCGGACCCCAGGATCGTGGGCGCCCGCCGCAGTTGAGCCGCCTTTCGGGCGACAACTTGGCCATCCAGTCACGCAGCCGAGCCCGGTTGACGGGACGGTACGTCGTCAGTAGATTATTCACGTGACATTGACTAACGGTGGCGAGCCCGGCCGCGAAACCCTGATCAACGACCTGGTCGACGAGATGACCTCGTGGAACCCGCGCGAGCGGATGGACGCGTTCCGTTCCTGGCTGAAGGGGTCGCTCAGCCTGATTCATCTCCATGTCCTGACCGTGATCGAGGCAGACGGCCCGCTCTCGATGTCGCGCGTCGCGGAGACCCTCGACGTCTCGGTGGCCAGCGCGACCGGGATCGTCGGGCGGATGGAGGAGCGCGGCCTCGTCGAGCGCCGGCACAGCTCGACCGACCGGCGGGTCGTCCTGGTCCACCCGACCGGCACCGGCAACGCGGTGTTCCAGGAGCTGAACGACAACCGTCGGGCGCGCCTGGGCGAACTCCTCGGACGGCTTGCCGATGACGAGCTCGCCGCTCTTCTGACCGGACTGCGGGCGATGCGCGTTGCCCGGACCGCCCTCCTTGCCGAGC
>JANLYK010000210.1:0-4345 GCA_031365595.1 Chloroflexota bacterium
GCCGAGCGCCTGAACGACCGCGGTTCCAGTCCGCGTATAGGAGGCGCCGCCCTGTGGAGTTGTAAGAGTGACCCCATAGCTGCCTCCGACAATTGCCTGCACGGAAGCGACTAGCTAACCGTCGTCGCCGTAGGTGCCGCGATGGCGCGGGTCGATCAGGGCGGCGATCCGCTGCATGATCAGCGTCGTGGCGAGGCTCTTGCCGGCCTACCGGTCGATCTCGGGCGGAAGCAGGTCGCCGAGCCGGAACGGTTCGCCGATCCGCATCGTGGCGTGGCCGCCGAGGCGCGGGATCGGGCGGCCCTTCGGCCAGACCCGGTCGGTGTTCGAGAAGCCGATCGGGACGATCGTGGGGTTCGTCCGGAGGGCGAGCATGGCCAGGCCGTCCTTCGGCTGTTGAAGCTCGCCGGTCGGGCTGCGGGTGCCCTCGGGGAACACCATGAGGACGAGGCCCGCATCGAGGATCCGGCGGGCGACCCGGAACGCCTCCACGTCGGCCCCGTCGCGGTCCACGGGCACGACCCCGCCATTGCGGGCCATGTACCCGACGAGGGGCCAGTCGAACATCTCCTTCTTGCCCAGCCAGTGGATCCGCCGTCCCAGGCGCGGGGTGAGGAACGCCCCGATCAGCACCGGGTCGAAGTTCGAGATGTGGTTGGCCGCAAGGATGACCGGTCCCTCGCGCGGGATCGCGCCCGTGTCCCCCTCGATCCGGACGCGGGTCACGCTGCGACACAGGAAGCGGCTGACGGCTGCGGTCACGCGGATCAGGGGCGTGACGTCGCTGCGCAGGATCTCCGACTCGGCGAGGACGGGCTTTGCCGACGGTCGATCGGCGGGGCGATCCGCCGGTTCGGTCGGGGCGGTCATCGGGAGCTCATCGGGCGGGCTCGCCCGCCGCAATCGGCCGGGCGGCCTCGGCCTGGCGGATCGCGCCCGTGACCGCGGCGATCGTGTCCTCGAAGCGGTTGCCGTCGGTGACGATGTGGATCGCATTGGCGGCCGCGCGGAGCGGGGCGACGTCGCGGGTCGAGTCGAGCTCGTCACGGCGGCGGAGCTGGGCAAGGATGAAGCGCGCCTCGGGGCTGTCCGAGGCGATCTTGCGCTCCTCGGCCCGGCGTCGGGCGCGCTCTTCGACGGATGCGTCGAGGTAGATCTTCAGGTCGGCACCGGGCAGCACGACCGTTCCGATGTCGCGACCGGCCATGATGATCCCGCCCGGTTCGGCGGCGAGGGAGCGCTGGCGCTCGAGCAGCGCGGCTCGGAGCTCCGGGACGCGGCTGACCGCCGACACCGCCTCGTCGACGAGCGGGCTGTGGACCTCGTCGGTCACGTCCCGGCCGTCGACGCTGACGTGGGCGAGCCGGCCGTTTGCATCGGCGACCAGGGCAATCTCGGGGACGAGGGCGACGAGTGCCTCGGGATCAGCGCGGTCGCCGTCGGGCCGAACGTGGCGCTCGAGGGCGAGGTAGGTGGCCGCCCGGTAGAGCAGGCCCGTGTCGCAGAAGCGGTAACCGAGCTCCAGGGCCGCTGCGGCGCCGACGCTCGACTTGCCCGACGAGCCGGGACCGTCGAGAGCGACCGTGAGGCCGGGGCGGGAAGTGGTCACGAAACGGAGGATACCGCCCGGATCGGCCTCAGCCGACGTCGGGGCGGCCCGGCTTGCGCTTCGGACGATCGTCGGCCGGACGCGGTCCGGTGGCTTTCCGGGCGGCTGCCGCGGACCGGGTCCGGTCCGTGGTCGGTCGTGGGGAGCCGCGCCCACGAACAGGCGGTCGTCCGGTCGCACGCGTCGGTGTCGGCGTGGCTGCGGCACCTGCCTCGACCGCCTCGTCGTCCGCGCCGGGCCGGTCGTCGCCGCGTGAACGCCCGCCGCCGCCGGCCAGGCCGCGAACCTCGGGTGCCTTGAGCCGGCGGATCTTGCCGCTCACGAGCCCATCGATCCGGACCGGCCCGATCCGGACGCGAATCAGGCGCTCGATCGGCGCCTCGATCGCCCCGAAGACCCGCCGGAGCTGGCGCTTCCAGCCCTGGCGGAGCGTCACCCGGTACCACGTGAGACCGGCGGCGACCGGCGGCTCGAGCAGCTCCTCGAGCCGTTCGATCTCGATTGCGGTCATCTCGCGGAGGTGGTGGAGCGTCGCCAGCCCCTCTTCGAGCGGGATCCCGTCCTCGAGCAGGTGACCCTGGTCGTACGACAGCGGCGCGCGCACGGCCAGCGCGTACTCGCGCTCCACGCCGAAGCGCGGGTGGAGCACCTTCTCCGACCAGCCGCCGTCGTTGGTCAGGATCAGCAGGCCCTCGCTGTCCTGGTCGAGCCGACCGACCGGATACAGCCGGGCACCATCGGGGACCAGGGCGGTCGGGACGAAGTCGAGCACAGTCGATTCGGCGTGGCGGTCCTGCGTGGTCGAGGTCACGCCGGCCGGCTTGTGGAGCAGAAGGTAGGTCGTCCTCGCGGCATCGCCGATCGGCAGGCCGTCGACCTCGACCTTTGCCTTGGCCGGATCGACCACCTGACCGATCGTCGCCCGACGGCCATCGACGCGGACGCGGCCTGCGGCGATCAGCGCCTCCGCGGCGCGCCGGGACGCAAGGCCGCTCGCGGCAATCACCTTCTGGAGTCGTTCTTCGGGCACTCAGTCCTCGCGGTCGGGGGGTTCGGTGGTGGGTTCGGTGGGATCGTCCGGTCCCGTCTCGACGGCGTCGCCTTCGGCGGGAGCGGCCTGCTCGTCCTCGATCAGGCGGGCGGCGACATCGAGCTCGAGCGGCGGGAGCTCGTCGAGGCTGGTCATCCCGAAGCGCTCCAGGAACTCGAAGCCGGTCCCGTACAGGAACGGGCGGCCCGGCGCCTCGGAGCGGCCGAGCTCGACGACGAGCCGCCGATGGAGGAGCGTCCGGATGGTGTAGTCGGAGTCGACGCCACGGATCCGCTCGATCGCCGACTTCGTGACGGGCTGGCGGTAGGCGACGATCGCGAGCGTCTCGAGCGACGCCGGCGACAGGCGAACCGCGTCTGCGCCGACGTAGCGGGCGATGAGCGCACCGGCATCGGGGGCCGTCACGAGCTCGACCCGGTCGCCGGACAGGACGAGCCGGATTCCCCGATCGGCGAGGGCAACCTCGAGGTCGCCGAGGCGATCGTCGACGGTCGCCCGATCCACACCGGCGACGACGGCGATCTCCCGCCGAGTCAGCGGCCGCTCGGCGACGAACAGCAGCGCCTCGAGCTGGGCTTCGGACAGCAGCTCGCCGGGCGGCGGACTGTCGACGTCGCGCTCGACCTCGGAGGGCGCATTGGCCGACAGCTGGGCTCGTTCGTCGATCATGCGAACGACTCCAGGCTCTCGTCGAGCGGCTCGTCGGCCGCCGGCACCGCGGACGCCGGGCCGCTGACGGCCCGCTCGTCGGTGGTCGTAGCCCGGGCGACGATCGGGCCCCACGGCTCGGCCTGGCTGACGACGATCTCGCGGCGCTTCATGAGCTCGAGCATCGCGAGGAACGTGATCGCGACGACGACCCGGTCGCGAACACCCTCGAGCAGCTCCTGGAGCACGAACGTTCCGTGCCCGCGGATCGCGGCCCGAATGATCGCGGCCCGCTCGGTCAGCGTGATGGTCCGTGCGACGGTCTCGGGCGGCAGGACCGGCGGCGGCGCGATCCGGGCCAGGCGGTCGAGGGCGCGGATCAGGGTCACGGGATCGAGCGGCGGACCATCCGGCGGCCGCGCCCCGGCCTGACCTGCGGCCGCGGCAGTCGAGGGCTCCCGCCGGAACAGGCCGATCCGATCGATCGCGATGTCCTGGAGCACGCGCCCCGCGTCGCGATGAGCGCGGTACAGGAGCAGGCGGGCGCGCAGCTCGGCCTCGGGATCCGTGCCCTCATCGGGCAGCTCGCCGGGCGCCTCGACGACGCGGCGCGGCAGGATCGCCCGGCTCTTGATCAGGATCAGCTGGCTGGCAACCGCCACGAACGCACTGATGTTGCCGAGCCGGTCGTCCTCGAGGGTGGCAAGCGCGTCGAGATAGGCGTCGGCGAGGGCGCCGAGCGGGACGGTCACGACGTCGAGCTGACGGGCCTCGATCAGGGTCAGGAGCAGGGCAAGCGGGCCGTCGAAGGATTCGATCCGGACGTTCGTCGCGGACTCGGGCCGGCGACCGGCACCGAACACGACCGCGGGCGCGGCCGACGGGAGGGCCGCGAACGCAGACTCCCCTGCCCCGGCCGGCGCCGTCGCCATGACGCCGTCCATCAGCTGGCCTCGTCGGCGAGCCGGAGCTGCTCGCCGGCCACCGGGTCGATCGGGTCGTCCTGGTGGCGGATCAGCTCGACCGTCCGCGAGCTG
>JANLYK010000225.1:0-1691 GCA_031365595.1 Chloroflexota bacterium
CCGGCGAGGAGCAGGTCGTACTCGAGGCCTCGGAGCGCGGCCGCGAGGGCCCGCGTCGTCGACACCATGTCCGAGCCCGCGAGGCTGTCATCGGTCAGGAGCGTTCCGCTCGCCGCGCCCATCGCGAGCGCCTTGCGCATCGTCTCCGGCGCGTTCGGGCCGGCCATCGACACGAGGTGGACCTCGCCGCCGTGGGCTTCGGTCAGCTTGAGGGCCGCCTCGAGGGCGTACTCGTCATTGGCGTTGACGACCGCGGGAACGGCCGCGCGATCGAGCCGCCAGTCGTCGGGCCGGAGGCGTTCGCCGCCCGACGCAGTGTCGGGCACGGGCTTGACGAGAACGACAATTCGCACGAGCGGGCGGCCTCCTTGCGGCGTTACGAGACAGGGCGCCAGTCAGTGGTGAGCGGTGAGCGCCCGGGCAATGACCAGGCGCTGGATCTGCTGGGTCCCCTCGTACAGCTGGGTGATCTTCGCGTCGCGCATCATCCGCTCGACCGGGAACTCGTCGATATAGCCGTACCCACCGAGCACCTGGACCGCATCCGTCGTGACCCGCATCGCGTTGTCGCCGGCGACGAGTTTACACAGGGCCGACCAGCGTCCGGCGTCGGCCGCGCCCGCGCCGATCTCGGTCGCCGCCTTGTACAGGAGCTGGCGGGCCGCCTCGGTCCCAGCATCCATGTCGGCGAGCATCGCGGCGATCATCTGGAAGTCGCTGATCGGCTTGCCGAACTGCTAGCGCTCGGTGGCGTAGGCCGCGGCGACCTCGAGCGCGCCCTGGGCGATCCCGACGGCCTGGGCCGCGATCCCTGGCCGGCTCCGATCCAAGGTCCGCATCGCGAGCGGAAAGCCCTCGCCGACCGCACCGACCCGGTTCGCGTCGGGAACCCGGACGCCGCGGAACCCGAGCTCGGCGGTGGGGCTGCCGCGAATCCCCATCTTGTGCTCGATCCGCTCGACGCTGAATCCGGGCATGTCCTTCTCAACGACGAAGCAGGTCAGGCGCTCGCGACGCGGGGTTCGGTCCGCGTCAAGGGTGTCGGGCGGATCGTCCGCGGTCACCGCGAACACGATGATCAGGTCGGCGACGCTGCCCTGGCTGATGAACCGCTTGCTCCCATCGACGATCCAGTCGTCACCGTCGCGCCGGGCGCGGGTCCGGGCGGCGGCCACGTCGGAGCCGGCCTCGGCCTCGGTCAGGGCGAAGGCGATCAGCTTGTTCCCGGCTGCCAGGTCGGGGAACCAGCGATCCTTCTGCTCGGCGGTGCCGGCGAGGAGGAGCGGCAGGGATGCGAGCTCGTGGACCGCGAGGATCAGCCCACTCGTGGCGCACACGCGGCTGATCTGCTCGACCGCGAGGCACACCGTCAGGAGGTCGCCGCCCAGCCCGCCGTACTCCTCGGGAAAGGGCAGGCTCAGGATGTCGTGGCTGGCCAGGAGCTCCTTGACATCCCACGGGAACTCGGCCGTCTTGTCGATCTCGGCTGCGCGCGGCGCGATCATCTCGTCGGCGAGGACCCGGACGGCGTCGCGCAGAGCCGCCTGGTCCTCGGTGAGGCGGTACGTGGGAGTAGGGCGCGGCTCGGAGTCGGGCGTCGAGCTGACCATCAACCCGATCGTAGCAGCGCGTCGTCCTGACCGGGCACTTGAGGCAGGCGCGCGCTAGGCTTCGAGCAGGCGGCGAGTCCG
>JANLYK010000237.1:0-1653 GCA_031365595.1 Chloroflexota bacterium
CGGGTGAAGCCGCAGATGGGGCAGCTCGCGATCTCGGTGTCGGGATCGACGATCAGGAAGCTGGTGCAGCCGTTCGTGCTGCAGTAGGGACGGGTGGCGGTCGAGGCCCGGCGGCGCATGCGGCGCATGGCCACGGACCGACCGGCCACCGAGGCGGTGGTGGTGCGAGTCATCATGTTGTGCGTACTGGTTCTTTCTGGCTCGCTCGTGGTCGCGGGCGCTTCTGGCGCTCGACGCGGCACGACGGCCGGTTTGACTGGTCCGCTCATCGGACGGCTCGGTGTCGGGAGCCGGAGCGGATTGACGAATTCCTTGCCCGGGGCATCCGGGGGAGCAGGTTGCGCTCGACCGGTTGGATGCCACGACGGGTGACAAAGGGAATGATGCCCGTTCCGCCCCGATTCCGTCAAACGACCCATGTGGGGCAGCGGCCCGGGACATTGGTCCGGGCGCGTCCCGGGCAATCCCGTCGCGCAGATTGCGAAACATCAACCAGGGTCGAATCGAACCTGAGTTGCGCCAACCGCATCCAGTCGGCAGACTCCCAACCGTCCGATGCATCCAGATCGACGGAGGGATCCCTTGCCGACGTTCATGATCGCGCGCGTTCGGCGCAGCGCGATCGCTCTTGCCACGATGGCCGTGTTCCTCGTCGGGCTCGTGCCCGCCGTTGCTGCCGCCGACGTCCTCGCCGTGACGACACCGTATCCGTCCATCGCGGTCGCGCCGGGCTCCAGCGCCAGCTTCGACCTCAGCGTGACCACGGCGACCGAAGGAACCGTGGCGTTGGCGGTCAGCGGCGCACCGACCGGTTGGAAGGCGACCCTCCACGGCGGAGGCTTCGTCGTCTCGGGCGTGACCGCGGCCCCCGGTAAGCCCGGCTCGGCCCGCCTCGATGTCACGGTCCCGGGTGACGCGACCGGCAACGCCTCGCTGACCGTGACCGCGAAGCTCGACGGTCGGACCGCGACGCTGTCGATCACCGTGGCGGTCAACGCCGACGTCGCCGGCGAGATCACGCTGACGACGACCTCGCCGACCCTGACCGGGGCGAGCGACGCGACGTTCACCTTCGACCTCACCCTCAACAATGGCTCCGCCCAGGACCAGACGGTGTCGGCGAGGGCAAGCGGTCCGGCCGGCTGGACGGTCGCGGCCAAGCTGTCGGCCGCCCAAGCCGCGAGCACCATCGTCAAGGCGGGCGCCTCGACCACGATCACGGTCACCGCCAACCCCCCGCCCGACGCACCCGCCGGCAAGACGGCGATCGCCGTCACCGCCAACGTCGGGACCCAGACCATCGAGCAGGCCCTCGGGGTCGAGATCACCGGGACGTTCTCGATGACGCTCTCGACGCCTAACCAGCTCGTCTCGGCCCACGGCGCAGCCGGCAGCGGGACGATCCAGCAGATCGTCGTCACGAACACCGGCACGGGGCCGCTCGCGAACGTCGCGCTGACCGCGACCCAGCCGACGAACTGGAAGGTGACGTTCGACCAGGAGACGATCCCGGTCATCCAGCCCGGCACGGACGCGGCGGTCACGGTGACCGCCACGATCTCCCCGATCGGCGAGGCGGTAACCGGCGACTACCAGGTCACGATCAACGCGGCGGCGGCCGGCGAGGGTGGGGCGGGCGCGGCCCGCGGATCC
>JANLYK010000505.1:0-2307 GCA_031365595.1 Chloroflexota bacterium
GGCCGCTCGTGAACAGGGTCTGGACGAGCTTCGCCGCGGTCGTCGTCTGGGCGCCGCCGAGCAGGTCCGGCGTCACGTAGTCGCCGATCGCCGGGATGAACGTGAGCAGCGAGGCGGCGGAGACGCTCCTCCTGCTGCCGATGGTCACGCCCGAGATCATCATGGGGATCAGCCTGCTGATCTTCTTCTTCCAGCTGTTCGGCGCGGTCGGATCGATCGGCCAGATCTCGATCGCCCACATCACGTTCTGCATCTCGTATGTGGCCGTCACCGTCCGGGCGCGGGCCGCCGGCATGGACCCGAGACTGGAGGAGGCCGCCCGCGACCTGGGCGCTTCGGCATGGGGCGCGTTCCGGTATGTGACCGTGCCATTGATCCTGCCCGCGGTCGTCGCCGGCGGGCTCCTCGCGTTCGCCCTGTCATTCGACGACCTCGTCGTGACGTCGTTCAACTACGGGGTCGGCTCGGCGACGCTCCCGATCTACATCTACAGCTCGATCAAGTTCGGGGTCTCGCCCCAGATCAACGCAATCTCCACGCTGATCGTGGCGGTGGTCGCGGTCGCGCTGTTCATCGCATGGCGGCTCGGGGCGTTCCGTCCGGCGCGGGCATCGCTGGCCGTCGAGGACGCCACCGCCGGGTGAGTCCATGCGCCCGGAACGCGTTCTGATCCCGTGGGTGCATCAGATCGCGACAAACGAGCACGACCGAATCTCCCAACCTGCCCGACCGCGTCGATCCGGCAATTCGGTCCACGCTCACTCGTGTCGATCTGATCCACAGCGAATATCAGGCGGGACGACGGAGGCGTGCCGAAGGCCTGTTCAGTGCGGGGTCGTCGCCTTCGAGCGGGCGGTCGTGCGAGCGGATGCATGCTCATGCGAGCCGCGCCCGGTCGTCGGATGGTCGTGCTCGTGCGGGTCGCGCGCCGGCCCATCGTGTGCGCCCGCCGCCGCACGGGCGCTCGTCGCCGTCCCGGCGGCACGGGCACCCGCGTCCAGCTGGCCGATCGGGGCCTCCTTCGGCGGTGGCACGTCGTATCGCTCGCGCACGGTTCGCGCGGCGCTGAACGGCAGCCCGGCGTAGCGCTCGGCGACCATCAGGTCGAACGCGTGGACCGACGCCTCCTGGTTCGAGTACCGGCCACTGACCCATGACGAGGACTTCGTGCCGCGCTGCTGCAGCTCGCAGACATGCCAGTCCTGGCTGTTGGTGAGGTCCCAGAACGCGATCGCATCCGATGGGTCGAAGCCCGGCGCGGCCGTCGTCGCGGGCTCGAACAGGAGCTGGCAGATGACCGTCGTCCGATCCGGAGCGACCGGGATCAGGCGGTGGACGAGCAGGTAGTCCGGATGGATCGACAGGAAGGCTGTCGGCCACAGCACGTAGTAGAAGATCCGGCGCTCGTCCTCGGCCGTCATCCCGCACATCGCCGGGCGGCCGTGCCTGGAACCCTGGCCGCCGTCGAGGGCCATCGTCTCGGCCCCGGCGACGAGCTCCATCCAACCGCCCTGCCAAGCGCCTTCCGGAGCGTAATCGCCGCCAACGTCGTACGGGGTCAGCTTGTTGAGCTGGGGATGGAGCGGCGGGCAGTGATAGCACTCCGAGTAGTTCTCGGCGATGAACTTCCAGTTCGCCGCGACGTCGTAGGTGATCGTCCGGGCCGACTTGAGGTCGCCGAAGTCGAAGCGGGCAAGGTGCTCGTCGAGATCGCCCAGCTGGTCGGCGAGCGGCGCGGCGTCTGGATCGAGGTTCAGGAACACGAAGCCCTGCCATGTCGAACAGCCGATCGGCCGAAGCCCGTAGCCCTCGAAGCTGAAGTCGTCGAGGTCGTCGGTGTGCTTGGCCCGGACGAGCTTGCCCTCGAGGTCGTAGATCCAGGCGTGGTACGGGCACTGGAAGCGAACGGCCGTGCCGCACTGTTCCTCGACGACGGCCGTGCCCCGGTGCTGGCAGACGTTGTAGAACGCCCGTAGCTCGTAGTCGCGGCCGCGCACGACGAGGATCGGCTCGCCGTCGAGCTCGGTCAGGAAGTACGTCCCCGGATCCGGAGCCTCGTCGACGCGCCCGACGATCACCCAGTCGCGGCGCAGGACGTTCGCCCGCTCCCACTCGAGGATCGCGGGCTCGTGGTAGGCCTTGCGCGGCAGCAGCCGGGCGCCGCGATACGGGCGGCGGATCGAGTCGAGCTCGGCGGCGGTCAGGATCGTGGTGTCGGGGACGAGCTCCGGCGATCGGTCGGGGATGCGGGCGGCCATGACGGGATCGTCACACGGCCGGATTCCAATGCCCTCGGTGTTCCATCAG
>JANLYK010000335.1:0-9134 GCA_031365595.1 Chloroflexota bacterium
GGGCCGATCGGTCATCGCGCTTGCCTTGTGCGTAGGTGTCCTGGCCGTCGGCTGTGCGATCCCCCCGCACGGCGTCGCGCGAACCGTGCCGTGGACCGTCGGGGACACCGGGCTGACGCTCGCACCGCCGGTCGGCCAGGCGGACGTCGCGCTGTCGAGCCTCGACGCCTACCAGCGGTGCATCGGAGGCCAGGCCTCGTGCGGAGACGGATCCCCCACGGCGATCGAGCTGGCGCTTGCGACGGACCCCGGGACGAGCCTGATCGACCCGGCCGGGACCCTCGTCTGGGCCATCGAGTGGATTGGTGTCACCTGCCCGCCGTCGCGTGGCGGAGGGCCCGCCGCGGGATCGCAACCGCCGCCGCCGGCCCCGGGCAGGTGTGACGTGATCGCTGTCGTCGACGCGACCAGCGGGGTGTACCTGTTCACGCAAATCGGGCCGCACGATCCCCGCCGTCCGTGACCGGGACCCGATGTGGCGCGACGGCCCGCCCGCGTAGAATGACCCATCAGCCGTTTCGTCTGTGCAGCCCCGACCACCGGGAGGAGCGGCTCACGTGAGCGTCGACCAGCGTCCCGAGATCGAGAACCTCCTTCTCGAGGAGCGAGTCTTCCCGCCCGATCCGACGTTCAGCGCCCAGGCGAACGCTCAGGCCGACCTCTACGACGAGGCCGCTCGCGACCCGGAGGCATTCTGGGCGAAGATCGCCCGCGAGACGGTGACCTGGAACGAGCCCTTCCACACGACCCTCGAGTGGGACCTGCCGTTTGCGAAATGGTTCGTCGGCGGCAAGCTCAACATGAGCGAGAACTGCGTCGACCGGCATGTCACGGCCGGCCTCGGCGACAAGGTCGCCTACCACTGGGTCGGTGAGCCGGGCGACACCCGGACGATCACCTACGCCGATCTCCTTCGCGAGGTCTCGAAGGCCGCCAACGCACTGCTCGAGCTCGGGATCCGGACCGGCGACCGGGTCGCGATCTACATGCCGATGATCCCCGAGCTGCCGATCGCGATGCTCGCGTGCGCCCGGATCGGCGCCCCGCACACCGTTGTCTTCGCCGGTTTCTCCGCAGAGGCCCTGGGCGGCCGGATCGACGACTCCCAGGCAAAGCTGGTCATCACGGCCGACGGCAGCTACCGGCGCGGCAAGGCGATGCCGCTCAAGGCCGCGGTCGACGAAGCCGTCGCCGCAAGCCCGACGATCGAGCACGTGCTCATCGTCCGCCGCCTCGGCGATGCGGTCGAGGGCGGCACCGGGTTCACCGAGGGTCGCGACGTGTGGTGGCACGACGTCGTCGAGCGTCAGTCCGACGACTGTCCGCCGGTCCCGCTCGACAGCGAGCACATGCTCTACCTGCTCTACACCTCGGGCTCGACGGCCAAGCCGAAGGGGATCACTCACACGACCGCGGGCTACCTCGTCGGCACGTCCTACAGCCACCGGCAGATCTTCGACATCAAGCCCGACGACGTCTACTGGTGCGCCGCCGACATCGGCTGGGTCACCGGCCACAGCTACATCGTCTACGGCCCGCTCGCCAACGCGACGACTGGGATCCTGTACGAGGGCTCGCCCGACACGCCGGGCTGGGATCGCTGGTGGCAGATCATCGAGGACTACAGGGTCACGATCCTGTACTGCGCCCCGACCGCGATCCGGGCGTTCATGAGACAGGGCGCCCAGCATCCCGCCGGCCACGACCTCAGCTCCCTGCGGGTGCTCGGCTCGGTGGGCGAGCCGATCAATCCGGAGGCCTGGCTCTGGTACCGCGAGCACATCGGCCGCGGATCGGCGCCCATCGTCGACACGTGGTGGCAGACCGAGACCGGACAGATCCTGATCTCGCCCTTGCCCGGCGTCACGATCACCAAGCCCGGCAGCGCGACGTTCCCGTTCCCGGGCATCGAGGCCGACATCGTCGACGGTGAGGGCAAGTCCGTCCCGAACGGCGGCGGCGGCTACCTGGTTCTGAAGCGGCCGTGGCCGGCGATGCTCCGCGGGATCTACGGCGACCCGGAACGCTACAAGGCGACGTACTGGAGCCGGTTCCCCGGGATGTACTTCGCGGGCGACGGCGCGAAGCGCGACGAGGACGGCTATTTCTGGCTGCTCGGCCGGGTCGATGACGTCATGAACGTGTCCGGCCACCGCCTCTCGACGACCGAGATCGAGAGCGCGCTCGTGTCGCACCCGGCCGTGGCCGAGGCGGCGGTCGTGGGCGGGCCCGACCCGGTGACCGGCGAGGCGATCAACGCGTTCGTCATCCTGCGCCTCGGCTTCGACCCGACCCCGGAGCTGGGCGACGAACTGCGCAAGCATGTGGCGACGAAGATCAGCCCGATTGCCAAGCCCAAGTCCCTGATGTTCACGCCCGACCTGCCGAAGACGCGGAGCGGCAAGATCATGCGCCGCCTCCTGCGCGACATCGCCCAGGGTCGGTCTCTCGGCGACACGACGACCCTCGCCGACGCGGCCGTGGTCGAGACGATCCGCGACAACAGCTTCAAGTCCGAGGAATGAGCCGGTGCCCCTGAACTTCCTCCGTCGCTCAAAGCCCGACGGCGAGGGCTCGAAGCCCTCCGGGTCGGCGTCGCGGGGCCATCTGCCGCGGACCGGCGTCGCCTTCGACGGGGTGACGGAGGAGTGGCGGCTCGTCGGCCGGATGACCGTCGAGGGCCGGCTCTCGGATGCCCTGAACAAGCGGGAGGCGATCGCGATCCACGACGTGCAGTGGGCCCCGATCGACGGATCGGCCGGGTTGGTCGAGGCGTCGGGCCTGCGGAGCGTGGATCCGTACGACCTGATCCTGGTCCTGGCCGGCGAAGGCTCGATGCCCGAGCTGACCGACACGGAACGGGCCGCCCACCGGATCCACAAGGTCTCGTACGACGTGGCCCTCGAGGTCCCGCCGTTCCGGGTCGTGGGGACCGTCTATCTCCACCCCGGGTCCGAGCCGGACCGGCTCCTCGATCGCGCGACCGAGATGTTCGTGCCTGTGGTCGATGCGGTCGCGATGTTCGGCGACGTGCGGGTGGGCGACCCCGACGTCGAGACGGTCCTCGTCAACCGGTTCTACCTGCGCGGCGTCGAGCAGGTCGACAAGCGGACAGGCCTCAAGGCCCAGAAGCTGCCCGGGGCGCCGCTGGGCGGCATCACCTGGCAGGATCGCTCCTGAACGTCGCATGACGCTGACACGGCGAGAGCTGACCCGCATCGCGGGTCGAATCGACGACGACCGCGCTCAGCCGGGTCCGGATCGACCAACAGTCACGCTCGCAGGCAGATGATCTGACCCGAGCCGCGGGTCAGCGCCCCGATGGCCAGCCGCGCCTCGAAGCGACGTCAGGCGCGAGCGGCTTCCTTCGAGCGCCCGAAGGGAAGTCGGAACCCGCCGCTCCGCGCGGCAGGCCCCGGGACCGGGGCCTTGTCCGGTGAGTAGGTCCGGACGAGTCGCTCTGCGAGCGCGTCGAAGTCCTCCGCGACTCGCTCCTTCGAGTACATCTCGATGACGGTTCGGCCCTCGTTTGCGGCCCGCACGAAGAGCAGTCCGCCTGAACGGATCAGGGCCAGCGCCGGCATCCCGACGGTCTTCTCCATGTCGGCGACCGAGACCCCGCTGTTGGCCCGATTGACGACGAGAGCGAGACGATCCTGGACGCCCAGCTCGATCGCGACCTCGCGGAGCTGGACGGCGGCGCGCAACGCGGGGACGTCCGGCGTCACGGGCACGAGGATCCGGTCGGCCTTCTCGAAGACGGCCCTGTTCAGGCCGCTGTACGACGGGTGGAGATCCACGACGATGAAGTCGTGCATCGGCCGCGACGCGGTGATTGCGTCGGCGACCCGGGCGGGCTCCAGGATCTCCACGTTGAGCGGCGACGCGGTCAACGAGACGACCGTCATGCCCGAGGTGTGGGGCGACCCGATCTCGGTCAGGGACTCGGGCTCGCCGCCCTCGGCCTGATCGCGCCAGCTGTCGGCGACCGTCCGGACCTGCTCGAGGCCCAGCGACGTCGTGACGTGGCCCGTCACGGTGTCGCCATCGACGAGGAGGACCTTCTGATTCTGGTGGAGCTGGAGGGCCGCGGCCAGGTTGGTCGCGATCGTCGTCTTGCCGACGCCGCCCTTCGGGTTGAAGACCGCGATGACCGTCGCCAGGCGCGACCAGTCGCCGATCTCCATCGAGCTGCCCTGGATGATGGGCCCGGAGCCGTCGTCGACCGTGACCGAGCGGATGCACATTGCCTCGACCCGCCACCGGATGGAGTCGGCGCTGTACGGGCGGCTGAAGAACTCGTCGGCCGACGTGGGGCTGAACAGCCGGTCGAGGGCCTGCGGCGACATGACCATCAGGGCGGGGATGTTGAGCGAGCCCTCGTGGAGCAGTCCGTAGTACTCGAGCGACGTGTTGAAGTCGCGCTCGCCGTCGAGGATCGCCAAGGCGATGTCGCGGCGGCTCGCGAGGAGGGCCTCGAGCTCGTCGGGCGTGCCGATCGTGATCGCCTCGAACCCGGCGGATCGGAGCTCGCCGGAGACGGCGCCCCGTTCCTCCGGCGGAAGTGCGATGACGATGGCAGGACGAGCCACGTGGATTCTCCCGGATGCTTTCGGTGGGATCGTCGTCAGGTCGGCTGTGCCGGCCTAGGCGTCTGACTCGGGATCGTGGGCGGTGACGTGGACGGCTCCGTCCGTCGAAGTCGTGACCCGGGCCTGGAAGCTGGGCAGGGACGGGATGGCGTCGCGCAGGACAACGTCCGCCTCGTGGCTGACGGCGAAGACGAACTCGCCCTCCGGGCCGGACGAGACGCCGACCGACCGGACGCCGGCGAGGCGACCGAGGTGGCGCTTGAAGCTTGCGATGCTGGCGACGCTGACGAGCCCGACCACGATGACCTGGGTCGAGGCGGCAGTTTCGTCAACCTGGGCGGTGCCCGGAACCAGCCCGGCGATCCGGGCCGCGAGGGCGTCGTCGCCGATCTCCGGGATCTCCTCGTCGGACATCTCCGCGTCGGCGACCGCCTCGGTCTCGGCGGCATCGAAGTCCGGCGAGAGTCCGAGGGCGGCGAAGCGCGGGTCCTCCTTCTCGTCGACGGCGGTCGCGGACTCGTCGCTCGCGGCGGCCTCCGCGGCGGCCTGGATCGCGGCGAATGCGGATTCGGGGTCGAGCTCCCCGTTGAGGTGCGATGTGCCATTTGGCGACGCATCGATCTCTTCGGTCGCCGCGACCGCCTCGGTCACCGCACTGGGCTGTGCCTCGATGACGGGCCCCTCGGCCTCGGGAGCCGCGCCGAGGCCGGTGTCTGTCGAGACAGCCGCGTTCGGTACATCTTCGGTCTCGACCGCGGCCTCGGCAGGTTCGCCCTCGTCGGCGGCGGTTGAGGCCGGAAAGCCGTCGAAGGACGGGGAGTCGGGCACGTTCTCGGCCATCGTCGCGAATCGGCTCGGATCCTCTTCGCCGAGCAGGCGCTCGAAGAAGGCGGCCATCTCCTCCTCGAATTCGGCGACCGTCTTCTGGACGGCGTCGATCTCGCGCTCGATGACCGCGGCGTGCTGCTCGATCTCCATCTCGAGGCGGGCCTTGCGTTCGGTGATCTTCGTTTCGGTCTCTTCGCGGATCCGGGCGATCTCGGCCTTGGACCACTCGCGAACCCCTGCGACGTCGTCATCGGCGGTCCGCCGAAGTTCTGCTGCCTCGGTCGCCGAGCGACCATGGATCGACTCGACATGCGTCTTGGCGTCGGCCTGGAGCTGGCTGATCGCCCGGCTTCGGGCATCCTCAGCCGCGGCCTGCATGGCCTTCGTCAGGTCGGCCATGAACTTGCTGGGCTTCTTGGCCGTCGGCGGCTTCGGTGCCGGAGCTGCCGACTCGGGTGCGAGGTCCGGGGCGACACGCGCGATGAGCGGGTCGACGGCCTTGGGCACGTCGGGAGCCGTGACGGCCTTGGGCACGTCGGGAGCCGTGACGGCCTCGGGCACGTCGGGAGCCGGGACGGCCTTGGGCACGTCGGGAGCCGTGACGGCCTCGGGCGCGTCGGGCGCCGCAACCGCCTCAGGAGCGTCGGTGGCGACCGCGGCCGCGCGCGATGCCTCCCCGTCGGTCGGCCAGCCGCTTGTGGCGGCGGTCTGAGCGGGTGACTCGCCGTCCAGGCTCTCGCTCGACTGACGGTCGGAGCTCCAGGGAAGCCGGAATCCGGCTTTGGCATCGGTGGTGGCCATGCGTCGTTCTGCCTCTCCAGGTGCACCCTGCAGGGATTCAGGGCGTGATCGCATTGTGGTTGCAAGGGGAGGGTGTGATGGAGTCCGCTAGAGGTACCAGCGGACCAAGCCGGTGGTACGGTCGGCGAGGCGGGACCCTGTCCAGGGCCGAGGATCGGTGCGCCGTCGCATCGCCATTCCGATGCCGCGACGCACCGCCGGGGGGCCGCCTGCGGTCCGCGCGGTACGATCCATCCGATGGACTGCCTGACCGACCCGATCGACCGCCCGCAGCGTGCGAGCGTTGGCGCGGGCATGGCGTTGGCCGATCGCCTCGGACGACCACTCCACGATCTCCGGATCTCGGTCACCGATCGCTGCAACTTCCGCTGCACCTACTGCATGCCCAAGGAGATCTTCGGCGCCGACTACGCCTTCCTGCCGCGGTCCGAGGTCCTGTCCTTCGAGGAGATCGAGCGGGTCGCCCGGGTCTTCGTCGGGCTCGGGGTCGAGAAGCTCCGTCTGACCGGCGGCGAGCCGCTCGTCCGGCGCGACCTCGCCGTCCTGGTCCAGAAGCTCGCGACGATCCGGCGACCCGACGGAGGCGGCCTCGATCTCACCCTGACGACGAACGGCTCGGCCCTGCGCAAGTTGGCCGCGCCTCTGGCCTCGGCCGGCCTCGGTCGGGTGACGGTGTCGCTCGACTCACTCGATGATGCGGTGTTCAGCGCGATGAACGGCGTCGACTTCCCGGTCGCCAAGGTCCTCGACGGGGTCGCGGCTGCGCAGGAGGCAGGCCTCGGGCCGGTCAAGATCAACATGGTCGTCCGGCGCGGGATCAACGAGGCGAGCGTCCTGCCGATGGCTCGCTGGGCGCGTGAGGCGGGGGTCACCCTGCGGTTCATCGAGTACATGGACGTCGGCCACACGAATGGCTGGCGGATGGACGACGTGGTCCCCGCCGACGAACTGGTCGCGATCGTGGACGCAGAGATGCCCCTCGTCGCCGAGCCTCCCCGTTACCGGGGCGAGGTCGCGACGCGCTACCGATACGCCGACGGCGAGGGCGAGATCGGGCTGATCGCGTCGGTGACGAAGCCGTTCTGCGGGGACTGCACGCGCGCCCGCCTATCGGCCGAGGGGCGCTTCTACACGTGCCTGTTCACCGGGGAGGGGCACGACCTTCGGGCGGTGCTGCGGGATCCGGTGGCGGCGGCCGCAGTCGGGGCCGCGGACGACGCGGTCCTGCGCGAGGAGATTGCCGCGATCTGGCGGGTCCGCGACGACCGTTACTCCGAGGAGCGGACCGAGGCGACGTCGTCGCGCCTGCCCCGGATCGAGATGTTCGCGATGGGTGGCTAGGGCAGATCCCGCCCAAGCGTGGCCGCCCGCCACGCGGCCGATCGCGACCCGGAAGCGCGACGCGACCGGCGCGCCGAGGCCTCATGCTGGCCGGGAGCCGTCGGCCCATGACGGCCCGTTGGAACGAGGTGGCCACATGGATCCCCAGTCGCCCGGCGACCCGCAGCGCAGCGTGCCGTCGGGCGGGTTCGACATCTCGGAGTTCCTGTCATTCCGGTACCTGATCACACCCACGATCATCACCATCGTCTACGTCATCGGGGCGGTCCTCATCACGTTGGGCTCCCTGGCGGCCATGGCTGCGGGCGGCGGCGGATTGCTCAGCGGACTCCTGCTCCTGATCTTCGGGAACCTCTATTGGCGCGTCCTCCTGGAATTCGTGGTCGTGCTGTTCCGGATGAACGACTCCCTCGGGTCGATCGAGCGTCGCGGCCGGGGCATGTAGCCCGCGTTATCCACGGACTGTCCACATTGGTGGAGAACTCGTGGATACTCGCGAGAGACACAACCCGCAGTTGGTGGACAAGTCCGTTGACCCTCGTCCGGACCGCGCGGTATCGTCGGTCTTGCCCGAAGGGGCCTGCTGGAACCGGAGACACCGCGATCACATCAAGGACCTCCGCTCCGCGCCGGTCGCTTCGGGCGTTTCGTTGCCCGGCCCCGACGGCTTCGGCCGCTCCCGTCCGGGTGGCGACCGCCCGGCGGACCGTGACCGGCATCCCGGTGTTGGTACGTCCGTCGGGCTTTCACCCAAGCGGGCCTCGGCCGTCTTCCCCCTGGACGCGCATCCGGAGGCCCGCACGCCCGTGACGACTCCCTCTCTCGATCCGTCGTTCGACCTGTCCCGCCCGATCCCGCCGGCGGATCAGCCGGTCCGCCTCGACGCTCTCGAGGCCGCCGTCCGCGCCCGATCGAAGCTCGTCCCCAGGGTCGGCATCGTCCTCGGCTCCGGGCTCGGAGGCCTGGCCGATGATCTGGAGGACACGGTCGCGATCCCGTTCGCGGAGCTGCCCGGCTGGCCGGCCGCGACCGCGCCCGGCCATGTCGGCCGGCTCCTCCTGGGCCGCCTCGGCGGGACGCCGGTGGTCATGCTCCAGGGCCGGTTCCACGTCTACGAGGGCAACGATCCCGGGCTCGTCGTCCAGCCGGTCCTGCTGTTCGGGCGGCTCGGGGCGAAGATCGTCGTGCTGACGAACGCGGCCGGCGGGGTGGATCCGGCGTTCGGGCCGGGAACGTTGATGGTGATCGCCGACCACTTGAACCTGACCGGCCGGACGCCCCTCCTCGGACCGAACGCCGACACGATCGGCAACCGGTTCCAGGACCTCACCGATGCCTGGAGCCTTCGTCTCCGCGAGGCGCTCAAAGCCGCCGGAGCGGCCGAGGGCGTCGATCTCGAGGAAGGCGTCTACGCCGGCCTGCTCGGGCCGCAGTACGAGACCCCGGCCGAGGTCCGGATGCTCCGCGGGCTCGGGGCGGACGCGGTCGGGATGTCGACGGTCCTCGAGTGCATCGCCGCCCGCTGGGCCGGGCTCGAGGTCTGCGGGGTGTCGCTCGTGACGAACGCCGGCG
>JANLYK010000339.1:0-3088 GCA_031365595.1 Chloroflexota bacterium
CGCCGTGCGTGTCACAATCCGGCCATGTCCGACCGACCGATCAAGGTGCTCATCGCCAAGCCCGGCCTCGACGGCCACGATCGCGGCGCCAAGGTCCTCGCCCGCGGTCTCCGGGACGAAGGCTTCGAGGTCGTCTACACCGGTCTCCGCCAGACCCCCGAGATGATCGCGACCGCAGCGCTCCAGGAGGATGTCGACGTCGTCGGCCTTTCGATCCTGTCGGGCGCCCACATGACGCTCCTGCCGAGGATCACGAAGCTGCTCCGCGAGGAGGGTCTGGACGACATCCTCGTGACCGCCGGCGGGATCATCCCCGACGACGACGTGAAAGCCCTCGCGGAGGTCGGCGTCGCGCGCGTCTTCGGGCCCGGGACGACGATCGCCGAGGTCGCCGACTACCTCCGGACGAACGCCCGGCCGCGCGACTGACGGTGGCCGGACCCAGCGACCCGCCGGACGCGGCGACCCGCGCCCACGACCTCGTCACCGCCGCCCGCGCCGGGGATCGCCGCTCGCTGGCCCGCCTCCTGACCGCGGTCGAGAACCGGACCGCGCTCGCCGAGCCTGCCCTCCGCGAGCTCTACCCGCTCGCCGGCGCGGCCCACGTCGTCGGGATCACCGGGCCTCCCGGAGCCGGCAAGTCAACGCTCGTCGCGGCGCTCATCGGGGAGGTCCGCAAGGCCGGCCGGGCGGTGGCCGTCGTGGCGGTCGACCCCTCGTCGCCGATCACGGGCGGCGCCCTCCTCGGCGACCGCGTCCGGATGCAGAGCTATGCCGGCGATCGCGACGTCTTCATCCGCTCGATGGCCGCTCGCGGCCACGCCGGCGGTCTGGCGTCGACGACCGGCGCCGCGACCGCCGTCCTCGATGCTGCCGGGTTCGACCTGATCCTCGTCGAGACCGTCGGGACCGGCCAGAGCGAGGTCGAGGTCGCGGCCGCGGCCGATACGACCGTCGTTCTCGAGGCGCCCGAGATGGGCGACGAGGTCCAGGCGATCAAAGCGGGCCTCCTGGAAGTCGCGGACCTGGTCGTCGTCAACAAGGGCGACAAGCCCGGCGCCCAGCGGACGGCCGCTCAGCTCCGGGCCATGCTGGTCGGGAGCGCGAGCCCGAAGGTCGGTGCCGGCGGCGCAACTGGCAGCGCCGCGGACGCGCCGGAACGGCCACGTCCGAAGCGCCCCGAGGTCCTGATCACGACCGCGGCGACGGGCGAGGGAGTCCCCGAGCTGCTCGCCGCCCTCGACCGCCACCGGACGATGGTCGCCGCCGAGCCGACCGAGACCGCCCGCCTCGCCCGGGCCGACGCCCAGGTCTGGGCCATCGTCGCCGAGCGCCTGCGCGATCGCCTGCGCGACCCGGAGCTGGCGCCGACGACCCGCGAAACCCTGGCGGCGGTCGCGGCCCACCGTCTCGATCCGTACGCGGCTGCGGACGAGCTCCTCGACCGGCTCAACGTCGACTCGGCCGCGGGCGCGGCGACGCGCCCCCGCGACTAGCGCCAGGCGCGGCGTGCCCATCCGGCTCGTGACCCCGACCTTCCTCGCCCTCGCCGGTGCGACCCTCGTGTTCTACGTCGCGAGCGGGATCGTGATCGCGGCGGCGCCGCTCTTCGGTGGCGTGGGACTCGGACTGTCGAAGGCAAACGTCGGGATCGCGATCGCGATCTACAGCATCGCGGCCCTCGCAATGCGGCCCGTTGTCGGCTGGTCGACCGATCGCTCCGGCCGGCGCCGATCGCTCCTGATCGGGGCCATCCTGACGGTCGCCGGACTGCTGCTCCATGTCGTCGCGACCAACGTCGTCGTATTCGTCATCGCCCGCTGCATCCTCGGCGCCGGTGAGGCGTTCTGGCTCGTCGCCGCCCTGGCCGCGGCCGCCGATCTCGCTCCGGAGGGCCGGCGCGGCGAGTCGCTCAGCTTCCTGTCGTTGACGCTGTACCTGGGCCTGGCGATCGGGCCGTGGATCGGCGAGGCGATCTTCGCGGCGACCGGCTCCTTCCCGACGGTCTGGCTCGTGACCGCGGCGGTCGCGGCGATCTCGCTCGGGCTGGCCTGGTTCGTGCCCGAGACCGCCCCGCCGACGAGCACTCCGGGACCGCCCGGCCGGACGCGGCCGCGCCTGATCCACCCGGCCGGCCTGTTCCCGGGGTTCGTGATCCTCCTGGGCCTGTCGGGGATGGCCTACTACCTGTCGTTCGTGCCGCTCTACGCCCGGACGATCGGGCTGGACGGGGCCGGGCTGCCGCTCGCCGAGTACGGGCTCATCGTCGTTGCCCTCCGGATCGTCGGGGCACGCCTGCCCGATCGGCTCGGCGCCGTTGCCCTGTCCGGCTCGGCACTCGCCGCGTCGGCTGTCGGGCTGGCGATCGTGGCGCTGGTCCCGGACCTGACGGGACTCCTCGTCGGGACGGCCCTGTTCGCGTTCGGGGTGGCGTTCATCATGCCGGCCCTCCTGTCGCTGACGGTGTCGCGCGTGCCGCCCGACGAGCGCGGCACGGTCGTGGGTACGGCGACCTTGTTCCTCGACGTCTCGTTCGGGATCGCACCGGTCATCCTGGGGGGCGTGGCCGAGGTCGGTGGCTACTCGCTGGGATTCCTCGTCGCGGGCGTCGTCTCGGCGCTGGGCTGTGTGCTCCTCGTCGTCGGCTCGCGGCCGGGCGGGCTGCGCCGGGCCATTCCCGCTACTCTCGGCCGATGACGAACCAACGGGCCCTCGTCGCCGGCGCCGGGCTGATGGGCCATGGGATTGCCCAGGTCCTCGCGACCACCGGCCGAGCCGTCGCGCTCTACGAGCCGGACCTGGCCCGTGCGCAGGCAGGTCGCGAGCGGATCGCCGCCAACCTCGAGCGGTCGGTCGCGAAGGGCCGGCTGGCATCCGACGATCGAGACGCGATCCTTGCCCGGATCACGCCGACCGCGGACCTCGCCGCGGCCGCCGACGTGGACCTCATCGTTGAGGCCGTCTTCGAGGACCTGGCCGTCAAGTCGGCCTTGTGGGCCGAGCTTGACCAGCGCGCGCCGGCCGACGCGATCTTCGCCTCGAACACCTCGTCGATCGCCATCGACACGCTCGCCGCGGCGGTCGGCGA
>JANLYK010000404.1:0-3738 GCA_031365595.1 Chloroflexota bacterium
GGGATCGCCGGCCCGTCCGCGATCCCGGCCGTTCTGTTGCTCCTCGCCGCCGCGGCATGTTCGGTCGGCCTCGCCGGCGCGCTGTGGACCGGCTTCGGGGGACGAAAGGTCGCGATCCTGGACGGGCGGCTCCGGCCACGACTCGATCCGAGTGCGACCGCGCGAGCGGCGGCGGTCCTGGTGCTTGTCTTTCCGGATCGGGACGGCGAGGCGCGGCTCGTCCTGACCGAACGCCTCAGCTACGACGGCCATCACTCCGGCGAGGTCAGCCTGCCCGGCGGCAAGGCCGAACCCGGCGATGCCGACGCCGCAACGACGGCCCTTCGCGAGGCAGCGGAAGAGGTCGGGCTGGACCCGGTCGGCGCCACGGTCCGCGTGCTCGGCCGACTCGACGAGGTGTTCATCCCGGTCAGCGACTTCCGGATCACGCCGATCGTCGCCGTGGCAGAGCTGACGCCCGTGCTCCGCGCCAACCCGGCCGAGGTCGCCCGGATCCTGACCCCGCCGATCGACATGTTCCTGCCCGATGCGGACATCGAGATTGTCGAGCGGACCCTCAACGGCTGGCCGCTCCGCTACGGCGGCTACCGGATCGACGGGCTCCATGTCTGGGGGGCGACCGGCCGGATTCTCGGCCAGCTCGGGGCCATCCTGCGGGTGGATCCGTTGTCCGCGAACCCGGGCCACGAGGGCGATTGAGGAACCTTCACCGGCCCGCGTCCTGATTCTTCACGCCCGATTCGATCGCAGGCTGTCATGGTGGCGGCGGCCCGTCGGCACACCTCGTGGTGCCGGTCCGGGACCTGCGGGGCCGCCGGCCTCGCCTCGTGGACCGGGAGCGCGACGCGCGTTCCCCAGGGAGGTTGCGCCATGCGCAAAGTGCTCCTGTCCCTGGCCTCGGCCGCTCTGCTCGCGAGTGCGTGCAACAGCTCGGCGATGCCGGCCTCCTCGTCCTTCCAGGGGGTCGATCCGGGCCACCATCTACCGACACCGGCGCCGGTCTGGCCGGCCGCATCGGCGGGTGCCGGCCCGGCGTGGCCCGCCCCGACCTCCACCCCGTACGGCGGCGTGACCTATGAGGACCCGGGCACGAACCCGTGGGTCGATCCGGCCCGCGACGGCGAGTCGACCTTCGGCCTCGACGTCGACACCGCCTCGTACACGATCGCCCAGCGCTACATCTCCGAGGGCAATCAGCCCGATCCGGCAAGCGTCCGGGTCGAGGAGTGGGTCAACGCGTTCCCCCAGGGCTACCCGTCGCCCGAGGATGGCGTCTTCGCGATCGTCGCCGACGGCGGCCCGACCCCGTTCCTCGATGACGACGAGGTCCTCCTCCGGATCGGCCTCCAGGCTCGCGACGTCTCGAACGGCGCCCGCCAGCGAGCGGCCCTGACCTTCGTGATCGACACGTCAGGCTCGATGGAGCAGGGCGGCCGGCTCGAGATCGTCAAGGAGTCGATCCGGATCCTCGTCCGCGGCCTCGACCGCAGCGATCGGGTCGCGATCGTGACCTTCGGCGACGAGGCCCGGGTCGTCCTCGGCCCGACCCCGGCCAGCAACCAGAACCAGATCCTCGATGCGCTCGACGGCCTCCACCCGGGCGGCTCGACCAACCTCGAGGGCGGCCTTCGGCTCGGCTACGACCTCGCCCGCACGACGCTGACGGAGAACGAGATCGACCGGGTGATCCTCGCCTCGGACGGGGTCGCCAACGTCGGACTGACCGATCCGGGTTCGATCCTCGGCGCGATCAAGCGCGACGCCGACGCCGGGATCGAGCTCGTCTCGGTCGGGGTCGGGATGGGCAACTACAACGACGCCCTGCTCGAGCAGCTGGCCGACCAGGGCGACGGTTTCTACGCCTACGTCAACACGCGCGAGGAGGCGAACCGGCTGTTCCGTGACGACCTCACGAGCACGCTCGAGACGGTCGCGCTCGATGCCAAGGCCCAGGTGACGTTCGATCGCGAGACGGTGTCGGCGTACCGGCTCGTCGGCTACGAGAACAGGGCGATCGCCGACCAGGACTTCACGAACCCCGGGGTCGCGGCCGGAGCGATCGGGGCGGGCCACTCGGTGACTGCGCTCTACGCGCTGCGGCTCGCCCGCGGCGCGGGACCCCAGGGCCACCTCGCGACGGTCAGTCTGCGCTGGACCGATCCCGACGGCGGCGACACCGCCCAGATCAACCGCGACGTGCGAACGAGCGATCTGGCCCGCACGTTCGGGGCGAGCAATCCGTACTTCCGGCTCGACGCGATCGTGGCGACGACCGCGGAGCTGATCCGCGGCAGCGAGCTGGCCGCGGCGCGCTGGACGATCCGGGACGTCGCTGACGTGGCCAACCGCGAGGCCGAGCATCTGCCGGCCAACGACGAGGTCCACGCCTTCCTCGAGCTGCTCTCCAACATCGGCCGGCTCCGCAACTGACGCCGGCTGCACGGCCGGTCCGTCGCCGGGGGGCGGCGGGCCGGCCCCTCTCGCCTTTCCCGCGTCGGCCGGTGTCCGTGGAGGAGCGGCACCGGCCGACGATCTTCGTCCGGGCTGGTCTGGACGGCCGGCGGCACGGGGCTCCGACCTCGTTGCGGGCGTGGGGTGACCGAAAATGAAGCGGGAACGGCCCGCTCCGACCTCGTCTCGGGCGTGGGGTGACCGAAACCGAGGCGGATCAGTGCGGCTCGCCCGCCTCGGGGTCGGGCGGGGGCGGATGGTCGGGGCCGCTGAACGTGCCCTCGCCGCGACTGACGACCCGGGGACCTCCCGGACCCAGCGTGTCGGCCACTCGCCCGTCGAGGATCCCGCGGAAGAACGCGTCGTCGGCGCCCGCGAACTCGACGATGAACGCGCGCATGTGGCCGCGATCGGCCCACGCACCGTGGGGCACGTCCGGCGGCCAGAGCGCCGCCTCGCCGGCCGCGATCCGGACCCGCTCCGACCCGACGACTACCCAGCCGCCGCCCTCGATCGCGATGAACCAGGTGGTGTTCGGGTTCGAGTGCAGCTCGATCCGGCCGTTCGGGGCGAAGGCCAGCTCGCTGATCATGCCCCGGGCGTCGCTGTGGATGACCTGTCCGGTGACCCCGGTCGTGCCCGGTGGACCGTCGGGCCTGCGCTGGCCGACACAGAAGCGGCGGATCTCGATCGACACGTCCGCCGCTCTCCGGCTAGCGGCGCTTCTTGTTGCGGTTCGCCCGGCTGCGCTGGCCCGATGCCTTGGCAACAGACGCCTTGGCCGCCTTCGGCCGAATCGTCGACTCCGGGTGAGCGAACTTCGAGCGCGTGAAGTAGCGCTGCTTGGCCAGCTTCTGGTCATAGGTCTCGAAGATCGGCGGGAACCGGACGAACCGGACCCAGGCCATGACGGCCAGGCCGCTGACCAGGATCACGAGCAGGACGATCAGGTAGAAGTTGAAGACGCACGCCACCAGGATCAGGCCGAACAGGCTGATCCCTGACCACAGCAGCCACTCGTACATGTCCAGGTATGGGGCGTGGCGATGGAGAGCCCGCGTCCGGATGTTGTAGAGGACGACCAGCCCGATCAGGAGGGCCACCGTCCCGACCCAGGTGGCCGTGTACAGGTCGGGGAACAGGTGCGTGTCGAACCGGGTGAAGAGGTACTCCCAGGGAAGCAGCCGCACGTTCCATCCTCGCTGATCGGAGCCGGGTCCGGGTCGGGTGACATCCGGGACCGCACCGGCGGTGTCGAGCTGTCCGCGGCGTCGCGCCACGCGCGGC
>JANLYK010000405.1:0-12635 GCA_031365595.1 Chloroflexota bacterium
ATCCCGGCCGCCGCATCGCCGCGCTGGGCGACCAGGGCCGGCACCGTCGCGATCGTGAAGTCCTCTGCCACCACGTCGGGCACGTCTTCCCAGCGGAGCGGCATCGACACGCGGGCGTCGGGCAAGGGCCGGACGGAGTAGGCCGAGGCGACCGTCCGGTCCTTGGCGTTCTGGTTGTAATCGAGGAAGACCCCGTGGCGCTCCTCCTTCCACCACTTGCTCGTCGCGAGATCGGGCGCGCGGGCCTCCACGTCGCGGGCGAGCGCCAACGCAGCCCGGCGGACCTCGGCATACGTCCAGCGCGGTTCGATCCGGACGTTGATGTGGATCCCGCGCGAGCCCGACGTCTTCGGCCAGCCGACGAGCCCGACCGCCTCGAGCGCCTCCTTGCAGACCAGCGCAACGTCGCGGATCTGCGGCCACTCGATGCCCGGGACCGGGTCGAGGTCCACGCGGAGCTCGTCGGGGTGGTCGAGGTCCTCGGCCCGGACCGGATGCGGGTTCAGGTCGATGCAGCCGAGGTTGACCACCCACGCCAGACCCGCCGGCTCGTCGAGGACGATCTCGTCGGCGGTCCGCCCAGACGGGAAGGTCAGCTCGGCGGTCCGGATCCAGTCGGGGGTGTTGTCAGGCGCCCGCTTCTGGAAGAACGGCTCCTTCGTGATCCCGTCGACGAAGCGCTTCAGGGCCATCGGCCGGCCGCCCGCGCCACGGAGGGCACCATCGGCGATCGCGAGGTAGTACGAGACGAGGTCCATCTTCGTGTAGCCCGGCTCCGGGAAGTAGACCTTGTCGGGGTTCGAGACCGACACCTCGCGGCCGCCGATCTCGAGGATCTCCTTGCGCGTGGGCATGGTGCGATGCTAGCGACCGATCGCAAGGAGGTGTGCGATGGCCGATGGGGTGCTGATCAGCCTGGCTGATCGGATCACCATCAGGCCTGCGTGGCACTCCGCCCGGATCGATCCTTGGCGAATGATCCGGCACGCCCGCCGAGCGTGGCCATCGCCATCCTGATCAACGACATCGATCAGCCGCGTCGGCCCTCGATGGGTCTGGAGCGTCGAGCGTCCCCGGACCCGCCAAGTCGGACCCGATGCCCTCGAAATTCATGCGGAAAGACATCGCGGAGGCCGGGACCCGGTCGCGCACCACCAGTGGCACTCGCCTGCGCCGGCCGTCGCCACGGCGAGTCCGTGACAAGGCTCGCCGGACGGCGGATCATGGAGCCTCGCGAGGGGTGCACCAGATGCTCAACCAGCCCGAGCCCGCCTGTCTCGTCATTGCCGACATCAGCGGCTACACCGGCTTCCTCGCCGGTGCCGAGCTCGACCACGCCCAGGACATCCTTGCCGACCTGATGGGCACCGTCGTCAGCGCCTTCCGCCCGACGTTCCGGCTGGCCAAGCTCGAGGGGGATGCTGCGTTCGTCCACGCCATGACCCCGTCCGTCGACGGGCCACAGCTCCAGGACACGATCGAGCGCTGCTACTTCGCCTTCCGCCGCCGCCTTCGCGACATCGGTCGGGCCTCGACGTGCGAATGCAACGCCTGCATCCTCGTGCCCGCGCTCGATCTCAAGGTTGTCGCTCACCACGGCCGTGTCGTCCGCCAGCGGGTCGCCTCGTCGGCCGAGCTTGTCGGCAGCGACGTGATCGTCGTCCACCGCCTGCTCAAGAACCACGTCGAGGAGGCGACCGGCGCCGCCGCCTACGCGATGTACACGGACGCCTGCGTGGCGGCGATGGGCATCGCCGACCCGACTGCTGCCGGATTCGTGGAGCACACCGAGGCCTTCGACGGCGTCGGCGAGATCCGATCGTGGATCCGCGATCTCCACGCGGCCTGGGATGCCGAGCTCGCCCGTGCCCGGCTCGTCGTCAGCCCGAGGACGATCGCCACGGCCCACGAGGCGACCATTGCGGCCCCGACCGCGCTCGTCTGGGACTACGTCACGTCACCCGCCCGCCGCCCGACGTGGCAGCACGGCGTGACCGGCGTCGTTGAGAACGCGGGCACGGCCGGGCGGCGCGGCGTCGGGACCGTCAACCACTGCATCCACGGCAAGGACGCGATCATCGAGGAGGTCCTCGACTGGCAGCCGTACGACTACGTGACCTACAGCTCACTCCTCCCGGTCCCGAATGCGCCGAAGATCGTGAACTCGTACCTGTTCGAGGATCTCGGCAACGGCCGGACGCGGGTCGAGCTTCGCTTCGCGAAGCCGCGTTCCGCGAAGGACCGGGCGATTGCCGAGCCGCTCTGGCCGATGATCGACGCGATGGTCAGCGACGGGATCGCCCACCTTGGTCCGATCGTCGAGGCGGCCGCCCGTGAGGAAGAGGCCGCCGCGTCCCGGACGCCCGAGCCTCCCGTGCCGGTCGCCGCCGGCCGCAACGCCCGCGAGCCGATCGCCCGGCCCGGCTGATGCTGTCGATCGCGGGTCTGCCCATTCGTCGTTCCACCAGCGGCGCGGTTTGGCGCGCCGAACCGCCCGAGGAGGCCACCGGATGCGCTATCTGCTCCTGATCTACACCGCCGAGACCGACGTGCAGCAACCCGACGACGTGGCCAGCGCCTCGCACGCGGCGTACGCCGCTTTCACAGCCGACATCAAGGGCCGCGGACTCTTCCAGGCCGGCGAGGCGCTGACGCCGACGTCGACCGCGACGACCGTCCGGGTCGTGAACGGCGAGACCGTCGCCACCGACGGGCCGTTCGCCGAGACGAAGGAGGCGCTCGGAGGGTTCTACCTGGTCGAGGCGCGCGACCTCGACGAGGCGATCGCGATCGCGGCCAGGATCCCGGCCGCCGCGTTCGGGTCGATCGAGGTTCGCCCGATCTGGGAGCTACCGGCTGAATACGCGATGGCCGAAGCGGCCGCCGCGGGAGCCGGCTCCGCGGGTTGACGATCGACCGCGCGTGACGCCCGATCCTGCTCATGCCGCCGTCGACCGACTGTTCCGCGAGGAGCAGGGCAGGGCCGTGGCGACCTTGATCCGGGTCCTCGGCGACTTCGACCTCGCCGAGGAGGCCGTCCAGGACGCGTTCATCACCGCCCTGGAGACGTGGCCCGAGCGGGGGGTGCCGGACAACCCAGGTGCCTGGATCACGACGACGGCGCGCAACCGGGCGATCGACCGGCTCCGGCGCCGGAAGGTCCTCGCGGAGAAGGCGGAGCTGCTCGGACGTCAAGGCCTGATCGAGGAGGAGCTAGCCGCGATCGACCCCGATGCGGCGATCGACGGCGAAGGAGCGAACGGACCGATCGTGGACGACCGACTCCGGCTGATCTTCACCTGCTGTCACCCGGCCCTCGCGATGGACGCCCGGGTGGCCCTGACCCTGCGCACGCTGGGCGGCCTGTCCACGCCCGAGATCGCCCGGGCCTTTCTGGTCCCGGAAGCGACCCTTGCCCAGCGCCTGGTCCGGGCCAAGCGCAAGATCCGCGATGCCGGCATCCCGTACCGCGTGCCCGACGACCACGCCCTGCCCGAGCGGCTCGACGGCGTCCTTCGGGTCCTCTATCTCGTCTTCAACGAGGGCTACGGCGCGTCGGCGGGCGATCGACTCGTCCGGCGCGAGCTGTCCACCGAGGCGATCCGGCTCGGGCGGATCCTGACCTCGCTCATGCCCGACGAGCCCGAGGCCCTCGGCCTGCTCGCGCTGATGCTCCTCCACGACGCCCGGCGCGAGACGCGGACGGGGCCTTCAGGTGAGCTCGTCCTGCTCGAGGACCAGGATCGCGGCCGCTGGGATGCCGGCCGAATCGAGGAGGGCCAGGCGCTCCTCGAGCGGGCGATGCGGATGCGCCGGGTCGGGCCATACCAGCTCCAGGCGGCGATCGCGGCACTCCACGACGGCGCGGCCACGGCCGCCGAGACGGACTGGCCGCAGATCGCGGCCCTGTACCGGATCCTCGGCGACATCGCCCCGTCGCCGGTCGTCGAGCTGAACCGGGCGGTGGCCGTCGCGATGGCCGACGGGCCGGCGGTCGGCCTTGCCCTCGTCGAGAACGTCGCCGCCTCCGGCCAGCTCGACGAATACCCGTATCTCCACGCGGCTCGGGCCGACCTGCTTCGGCGCCTCGACCGTCGCGCGGAGGCGGCCGATGCATATCGTCGGGCGCTCGATCTGACCGCCAACGAGCCGGAACGCGCATTCCTTGCGCGCCGCCTGACTGCCCTGGTCTCGGCCTGACGTCGGCCGTCCTGTCCAGGTCGCCCGGACCTAGGTGGCGGTCGCGCCGGGGGCGTCTGCGCTGGGCCATCGATCCGGCGGACCCTGGACGACGCTGAACCCGCTCGTGTTCTTGAGGATCTCGACGCCGCCCGCCGAGAAGCGCAGCTCGAGGGCACCCCGGCCGGCTCGCAGATTGCGGATCGTCAACTCCGGCAGCCAGTCCGGCAGGGCGGGCACGAGGTACAGACGGGAGCCGCGCTCGTCGGAGGTGGCGTGGATCCCGCACAGGATCGCCACGAGCCGGAAGATCGCCCCCGAGGCCCAGGCCTGGGGGACGTTGGCCTCGAGGTATTGAACGGGAAAGCTGCCCTCCTGGCGGGGCAGGCCGGCAAACAGCTCCGGCAGGCGGTTGGCAGCGAAGCGCTCCGCGGCATCGAACAGGCCGCGCGCTACTCGGGCGGCCTCCTGGTCAAAGCCGTAGTGGCGGAACCCACCGGCGATGATCGCGTTGTCATGCGGCCAGACCGCCCCGGTGTGGTAACTGAACGGGTTGTAGGCGGGGTGATCCGACGACAGTGTCCGGATGCCCCAGCCGGACCACATGTCGGGCGCCATCAGCCGGTCGACGACCCGCCGGGCCCGGTCCGCCGGGACGATACCTGACGACAGCAGATGGCCGGCGTTTGACGCGACGGTTTCGATCGGCTGCTTCTTCCCGTTCAGGCCGAGGTAGTAGGTGCCCTCCGCCTCCCACCAGAACGTCTCGTTGAACCGCTCGAAGAGGGTCGCCGCCTCGCGGCGCAGGCGGGCCTCGTCGTCGGGGCGGTCGAGCGCCGCGTAGATCGCGGCCATGCGGACCTTGGCGTCGTAGGCGTACCCCTGCAGCTCGCACAGGGCCAGCGGGAGCGGGGCGAGCGACCCATCGGCCTCGGGAATCGCGTCGCCGGCGTCCTTCCAGCCCTGGTTGTAGTAGCCGTGGCTCGAGCGCGTGGCGTACTCCTGGAAGCCGTCGCCATCACGATCGCCGTCGGTATCGATCCAGCCGAGGGCGGCTTCCGCGTTCGGCAGGTAGCGTTCAAGGAGGCTCCGCCGACCGACCCACTGGTGGAGGTACGACAGCACGATGACGAACAGGCTCGTCGCGTCGTGCGTCCCGTAGTAGGGCTGAAACGGCAGGATGCCGAGCTTCGCCAGCTCGCCGTGACGGATCTCGTGGGGAATCTTGCCGGGCTCCATGTCGCGCTCCGGATCCGACTCGGTTGCCTGGAGTTCGCTCAGGCGACGGAGGGCCCCGGCAGCGAACTCCGGGTAGCCCGAGATGCCCTGCATCGAGACGATGAGCGCATCGCGGCCGAACAGGGTCACGAACCAGGGAACGCCTGCCGCCGGGATGTAGACCCCGCGTTCGACGCTCGGGTCCTCGAGCCGGAGGGCCTCCATGTCGAGGACCGCCTGGTCCCACGCCCGGCGGACGGTCTGGTTGCTCGTCTCGATGCTCACCTTGGGCAGGCGCGTCGAGCCGACCTCGGGCAGGGTCCGGGCGATCGCGTTGCAGCCGAGGGTGGTCGGCCGGCGACCGCGATGGGTGACCGGCAGCCACTTGAGACAGACATGCCAGACGCCCTTCGGCGGGATCGAGGCGACGAACACGAGCCGGCCGTTGGCGAATTGGGCGGTCGAGTCCGCCCTGTCGACCTCGACGACGAGCTGCCGGGAGAACTCGCGATTGACGTAGGTCGCACGGAGCTCGCCGGCCGATCGGAACCACTGCGTGTTGAGCACGCCGCGTCGGACGAGCTGGCCGGCCTTGACGTCGAAGATGTCGGCGAAGTCGGACGAGATCTCGATCTCGATCGTGAGCCGGACGGCGCGCCGTCCGTAATTGACGATGTCGTGATCCTCATGGACCCCGCCGGCCACAGTCCGGTCCAGGCGGATCGACAGGCTGTGGCGCTCGATCGGGCCGTGGTCGTCGATCAGGGCCGGGTTGGTGAACTCGAACCGCGACGAGAAGAACTGGATCGCGGACGAGTTGAGCAGGATCGGCTGGTGCTCGTTGATCCACATGCGATAGCCCGAGACGAAGCGGGTGTCCCGGGCGAAGAACCCCTCTTCCGCTGCCGACCTGATGGTGCCGTCCGGAGCGCAGACGACGAAGCGGTCATCGCGATTGATCGTGACGCTGGCTGGGCCGATCGGAATGGGCAGGCTCATCCGGGCAGGATAGGCGAGCCCGAAAGGTCCAACCGCCCATTGCGTCGGCAGCTGGCAGCAGCGTGCTGGGCATCGGCGAATTGTCGCGTAACTGACACGCCATCATTGCGGATCGGTGCTCGCTCGTCGTGCCCGCGCTGCGATGTTTCGAAATCTCGGCTCGCCGTCGGCGGCCCGGGTCAGGCGGACGCACTGTCACGGGCGACTCCCGGTCGGCATCGTGCGCACCGTCTTCTGGAGGAGAAACCGAGCATGAAGCGGACACTGTTTGCGATGGCCACGTGCCTGGCAGTCGTTGCCGCCGCCTGTGGCGGCGCCGCCAGCGCGCCCCCGGGCTCCACCGGCCCGACTGCCTCGACTGCGTCGGGCGGCAGCCAGGAGCCGGCCAGCGCCGCGCCGGTCTCGGGCACGGCCATCCTGTCGGGTTGGCAGTCATCGCCGTCCGAGGGCAATGCCCTGACGAAGACGCTCCTCGGCTTCCAGGCGGCGAACCCCGACGTCAAGGTCGACTACCAGCCGGTCGCCGGTGATTACCCGACCGTCATGGCCACGAAGTTTGCCTCCGGCGACGTGCCCGACGTGTTCTACGTCAACGCCGACTACGCCCAGCAGTGGATCACGGAGGGCTACCTCGCTCCGCTCGATGACTACGTGGCGAAGGACGCGGCCTTTGGGGCCGACCAGTTCTTCGAGGGCTACCAGGCTGTCTTCAAGGGCACCGACGGCAAGACCTACGGCTTCGCCAAGGACGGCAACACGATCGGGATGGCCTACAACACCGCCATCGTGACGAAGGCGCCGACGACGATGGACGAGCTCGTGACCGCCGCAAAGGCGCTCAAAGGCACGAACGATCTGAAGGCGCCGATCTGCCTGAACCCCGGTCTCGACCGTGGCCTCGCGTTCCTGTACGCCCAAGGCGGCTCGCTCCTGTCCGCCGACGGCAAGTCCAGTGAGATCACCAGTGATGCCTCAAAGGCCGCCGTCCAGTGGTACATGGACCTGTTCAAGGACGGGGTCGGCATGACGGCCAGCGACATGGGCGCCGGCTGGTGTGGCGAGGCCCTCGGCAAGAAGTCGGCCGCGTTCGCCTTCGAGGGCGGCTGGGTCGACCCGTACATGACCGAGACCTTTCCCGACGTCAAATACGACTGGGCCCAGGTGCCGACCGGCTCGAGCGGCAAGCCCGTGACGATCTCGTTCACGGTCAGTTACTCGATCGGCGCGGATTCGAAGAACAAGGACCAGGGCTGGACGCTCCTGTCATACCTCGCCGGCAAGGACGGGATGACGACCTGGACCGAGGGCGGCGTGGCCCTGCCGTCGCGCAAGGATGTCCCGACCCCCAAGGGCAAGGACGTGCTTGCCGCCTCCAGTGACTTCGCCCGACCGGGCTCCGGCTTCATGCCCGGCTGGCCGGACATCCAGAAGGCGTTTCAGGACGCGTTCACCGCCCAGATCCAGGCCAAGACCTACGACGCCGGGCCGGTCATCGCGGCCACCGATGCGGCGATCCAGAAAGCCCTCTCGCAGTAGGACCACGGGCATCCGTGCCCCGTCGCGGAGAATCCAGCGAGGTCGCACTGGCGGCCTCGCTGACCCATCCATGAGTTGACGTTCGACTGCTGGAGGATGGTTGATGGCGGTCAGCCTGCGACGGTTGGGTTCAGGCGGCGGGCTGGCGTCGCGACGGGAAGCCGTCGCGGGCTACCTCTTCATCGCCGTTCCGATGATCCTGTTCCTCGTCCTGAACATCGGGTCGATCCTGTACGCGATGTACATCAGCGTCTGGAAATGGAACCTCCGGACCGGACCGGTCGAGTTCATCCAGCTGAAGAACTACAGCAACGCCCTGTCCGATCCGATCTTCCAGACGGCCATCAAGAACAGCCTCTATTACGCGGTGATCTGGGTTCCTCTGACGATGGCTCTGGGGCTGGCCTTGGCGGTCATCGTCAACCAGAAGATCCGCGGCCGGACGTTCTTTCGCGCCGCATTCTACTTTCCGGCGATCGCCAGCTCGGCTGCGATCACGACCCTGTTCATCTTCATCATGGCCCCGGACGGTCTGTTCAACAGCGTCCGAGCGGTCGTCGGCCTGAACCCTCTCTTTGCGCTCTTTGGCTTCTCACCGAGCCAGAACTGGATCGGTGACCAAGGCACGGCGATGAACTCGATCATCCTGCTGAACGCGTGGACCACCTCCGGGACGTTCATGCTCTTCTACCTGACATATCTCCAGTCGATCCCCAGTCAGGTCTACGAGGCGGCAGCGATTGATGGCGCCAGCCCCTCCCAGACCTTCTGGAAGATCACGTTCCCCCTTCTGCGACCGGGCCACTACTTCGTCGCCACCGTCGCGGTGATCGGCGCCCTCCAGCTGTTCGATCAGGCCTTGATCGGGGGTGGCGTCGATGGCGCGCCGAACAACTCCCTGATGACGATGGTCCTGTACCTCTACAACGCGGCCTTCAAGCAATTCAACTTCAGCTACGCGGCGGCGATCGGAATCATCCTCTTCGTCGTGATCTTCTCGGCCACGCTTGTCCAGCGTCGGTTGTTCGGCCAGGCACCGTCATGGTGAGGACGAGTCGATGACCACGAACTCGAACGCGGTCGCGCCCGCGGCCGATGTGGCCACCGTTGGCGACCGGGGCGCCTCGTGGCGGCTCAGGATCGCGTACACCCTCCTGATCTCGTACGCGATCATCATGTTCATCCCGTTCGCCTGGTCGGTGATCACTTCGTTCAAGAGCCTGCCCGACTCGGTCCGCCTGACGTTCATTCCCCAGCCGTTCACACTCCAGGGCTGGGACTACGCCCTGACCAAGCTCAACCCACCGTTGCCGGTCATGTTCATCAACAGCGCGGCGATCGCGGCCGTCATCACGGTCTCGAACATCGCCCTCGGCAGCCTCGCCGGCTATGCCTTCGCCCGCCTGAGGTTCCCCGGCCGGGAACTGCTGTTCCTGGTGGTCCTGGCCACGCTCATGATCCCCGACCAGCTCCGGCTCGTGCCGGTCTACCTGATCCTCAACGGGATCGGGTTGACCAAAGGCTTCGGCCAGTACATCGGCCTGGTCATCGTGCTCGCGATCGGCGGCTCGAGCATCTTCCTGCTCCGTCAGTACTTCGCGTCGATCCCCCGCGACCTGGAGGAGGCCGCCCGAATCGACGGCGCGGGCTTCTTCACGACGTTCTACAGGATCATGCTGCCCCTCGCCGGACCGGCCCTCTCGGCTGTGGCGATTCTCACGTTCCAGGGGACCTGGAACGGGTTCTTCTGGCCGTTGATCCTGCTCCAAAGCCCAGACCACTACACCCTCCCGCTCGGCCTGGTGGCGTTCCGGGGCGCGGGCGGGTTCTCGACGAACTATCCGCCCTTGATGGCTACCGTGGTGCTGGCGACCATCCCGATCCTGTTTCTCTATCTGTTCTTCCAGCGCTACTTTGTCGAGGGGATCGCGGCCTCCGGCGTCAAGGGCTGACTGATCCAAGCCGTGGGGATGGATGGAGTCGGCCGGACGAACGACGGGAGTGATCGCGGTCCGGTCGCCGCGCCCACCCTCGGCTCGGCCCTGCGCCGGGGTGCGAGCGACTTCTACTTCAATTCGTGGCGCGTCGTTCCCGCGAACCTCGTCTGGGCGGCCGGACTTCTCCTGCTCCTGCTCCTGGCCGGGAACGGCAACTCGCTTCTCGCCGTGGTGCTTGCCCCACTCCTCGCGTTTCCGACATTCGGGCTGTTCGCGATGGCCGGCCTGATCCATCGCGGCAATGGTGTGTCGACGGCAGACTCGTTCCGAGCCTGGCGAACGATGTGGCCGCGGATCGTGGTTCTTGGCGTGGGTCTTGCTGGCGCCGCCACCTTGTTCGTCACCAACGTTGCGGTCGGGATCCTGCGCCAGGACGTCATTGGCATCGCGATCGCCACCGCTGCGGCGTGGGGACTTGTGGCGATGGTCGTTCTGGGGGTGATCGTCTGGCCCCTCGCCGCCGATCCCGATCGGGCCCAGCGACCGTTTCGGGAGGTCGTCAAACTGGCCGCCCTGCTTGCCCTCGCCTTCCCCATCCGTTTCGGCGCCCTTTCCCTGCTCCTGCTCGTCATCCTCGCCGTCAGCACCGTCCTGTTCGTCGCCCTCCTGACGGTCGGCATCGCGTTCGCCGCCCTGCTCGCGACCCGCTACGTCCTGCCCGCCGCCGACCGCTTCGAGGCGCGACCCGATCGGGCGGCACTCGGCTGAGCGTCGTCGGTCGAATGACCGCCTGACGGTCGATGAATTGACGAAGCCGGCCCGCGGTTGCCCGCGAGCCGGCTCGACGCCCGTGCATGGATGCTCGATCGACCGAGCCGAGGCTCAGCTGATCAGGGCGTTGACGATGGCATCCACGTGGGCCTTTTCAGGGACGACGATCAGGGTGCTGACCATCCCGAACATCCCGGCCGCGCCCTCGGCGTGGGTCAGGATGTGGCAGTGGAACGCCCACACGCCCGGCCGGTCGACCGTGACCAGGACGTCGTAGCGCTCGCCCGGGTTGACGCCGAGCGTGTCGCACTCGAAGGCCGCGGTCCCGAGCGGTCGGCCGTCGCGCTCGATCACCTTCATCACGTACCCGTGGAGGTGCCACGGATGCATCATGAGTCCCTCGTTCATGAACCGGATCCGGATCGTCTCGCCCTTGGCGGCGACCACCGGGAGCACGGCCGGGAAGCCGTGGCCGTTGATCGTGAAGCCGCCCAGCGAGTCGTTCGAGATCCAGACGAAGTCGCGATCGACCGGCACCGGGTCGGCCTTCGGCTCGACGAGGAACGCGCCCAGCAGGCCCCGCCCGACCTGGTCGGTCGCGTTGTGGTGGGAGTGGTACATCAACGAGCCGCTGTTGTTAGCCCTGAATTCATACGTGTAGGTCTCGCCCGGCGTGATCGGGCTCTGCGTCACGAATGGGACGCCGTCCTGGAAGAAGTCGTCGAACAGGACGCCGTGGAAGTGGACGCCGGTCGTTTCCTTGAGGTTGTTGGTGAAGATCGCCCGAACCTTGTCGCCCTGGTTGACCCGGATCGTCGGGCCCGGCCACTGGCCGTTGTACCCGACGGCTGCAACCGGCGCCTTCTTCTCGTCGATTCGCTGCTCGAACTCGTCGATCGTCAGGCGGAAGACCTTCACGTCGCCGTCCAGCTCGGGCGTCAACGGCTTGAGCGCGTCGCTCAGGGCGAGCTGGGGCACCTGCGCGAACGATGGCTTGAGCTTCAGCTCGGGATAGTCGTCGCCGGCGCCGAGGACGTCGACGAGCTTGGCGAACGCGGCGTCGCCGTAGACGTCCTTGAGGGCCGGGGCGAGGTTGCCGAGATAGCGACGGACGATCGTCCGGGCCTCGACGTCGTGGGCGGTCCAGCCCTTGGGCATCGGGCCGCTGGGGACGACCGATGCGACCGGCCCGGAGGCGGCCGCGCTGGGCATCGGCATGCCATTCATCCCCGGCTCGGCCGATGGAGCGGTCGGCCCGCCCGATCCGGCCGGAAGGCCCGCGATGGGCGGCGCATACGTGAACTTCGGCGCGCCCGTGGTTGGCGCACAGGCGGCGATGCCGACGGCGAGCAGGCCGCCGCCGGTCAGGGCAGCCGTCCGCAGGAAGCCGCGGCGCGACAGGGCGGGGTCGATCGCGGGGTCGATCGTGGTCGAGGGGTGCAGGAGATCCTGCGGCTGAGCATCCATGCGCCGGATGATCGCAGCCGATCGGGGGGCTCCGTAGTGACATGCGGCCCGTTTCGTGGGGGCCGAGCGTCCTTCAGCTGAACAGGGCGCTGTAGCCGTTCAGGGCCGGCTGTCCGCCGAGATGGGCGAACAGGACCGTCGCGTCGCGGGCGATCTCGCCCTGGCTCACGAGGTCGATCAGGCCGGCTATCGATTTGCCCTCGTACACAGGATCCGTCACGACGCCCTCCAGCCGGCCGAGGAGGCGCATCGCGTCGAGCGTAGCGGCGTCGGGGATCCCGTAGATCCCGCCGTGGTAGCGCTCGTCGAGCTCGATCTCGTCCTCGCGCAGGTCGCGCTCCAGGCCGATCAGGGCCGCGGTTGCGCGCGCGATGCGGGCGACCTGGGCGCGCGTCTCCGCGGGCTTGGCCGAACCATCGATCCCGAGCACCCGGCGGCGGCGACCGCCTGCGTCCTCGAGGGCCGCGAACCCGGCGATCATGCCGGCCTGCGTGCTGCCGGTGACCGAGCAGACGACGATCGTGTCGA
>JANLYK010000434.1:0-1718 GCA_031365595.1 Chloroflexota bacterium
CGGGTCGGCAGCTTCGTGATCGAGAACCGTCACCAGACCACGGACGAGGCCGAAGACCGGGTCGAGCGCCAGGCCCGCCAGTTCGAGCTCCTGAAGCCGTATCTCGTCGATCGATGGCGAGCCGCCGAGGCCGACCTCGCCGCCGCCGCCGCGGTCGAGAACGATCGGGCGCCCGCCGCCGGGACCGCCCGATGAGCGCCGCCGCACGCGGTCCGTTGCCGGCCCGGATCCTCATCCCGGTCGCCAACCCCGCGACGGCCGAGGAGCTGATCCGGCTCGGAGCCGCCCTCCTCGACCCGCGCGCCGGTGAGCTGACCGCCCTCGGCATCGTCGAGGTGCCCGAGGGCATGCCCCTGAGCGAGGGCGCCACGCGCGCCCGCCATGCCCGGCGCCTCCTCCAGCGCGTCCTCGACTTCGCCCCGGCCGGCACGACGATCCACCCGATCGTCCGCATCGGCCGGCACGCGGCGGAGGGGATCATCGAGGCGTCGGCCGAGCAGGAAGCCGACCTGATCATCTTCGGCTGGGGCGGCAAGGCGCCCGCCGGGCGCGAGGGCGGCTCGGTCATCTCGCCGACGATCGACGAGGTCGTCCGCGACGCCCCGGCCGACATCGCCGTGGTCAAGCAGCGCGGCACGAAGCTGATCCGGCGGATCATCGTCCCCGTCCGCGGCGGCCCGCACGCCGAGCTCGCCGTCCGCTACGCCGACGCGATCGCTCGCCGGACCGATGCCACCGTGACGGTCCTCCACTTCGTCCCGCCGGGCATCACCCTCGCGGTCCGCGCCCAGGCCGAGCACGCCCTCGCCCAGTTCATCCGGCAGCACCTCAAGGGTCGCGCCGAAGGGATCGTCCGCGAGGCGGCCAACGTCCGGAACGCCATCCTCAAGGAAGCCGAGCGGGCCGATCTGGTCGTCATGGGCGCGTCCGCGTCGGCGGCCGGGACCGACGGCGACACGTACCTGTTCGGCGCCCTGCCCGAGGCGATCGCCACCCGGGCCAAGCCGAGCGTCATCGTGGTCAAGACCCGCGAGGTCATCGGCCGCCAGACGTTCGAGCAGCTCGCGGCCCGGGCCGAGACGCTCGCGGCCGCCGATCGAGCCGCCGAGGAGGCGCGCGCGGTGCCCGTCCGGGTCGAGCGCTGGTTCGGCGAGTCGAACTTCCACCACGGCGAGTTCGCCGACCTGCGCCGGCTCGTCCAGCTCAAGGAGAAGCAGGGCGTCACCGTCTCGCTCGTCCTGCCGACGCTGAATGAGGAAGAGACGATCGGCCCGATCGTCCGCCGGGCGATGCGCGAGATGGTGGGCCGTGTGCCGCTCCTCGACGAGATCCTCGTGATCGATTCGGTCTCGACCGACCGGACCCGCGAGATTGCCGAGGCCGAAGGCGCCCGGGTCGTCCAGCACCCCGACGTGCTGGCGCGCTACGGCTCGTTCACCGGCAAGGGCGAGGCCCTCTGGAAGTCGGTCCACGAGACGAGCGGCGACATCATCGTGTGGGCCGACACCGACGTCCGGAACTGGCACCCTCGGATGGTCTACGGGACGCTCGGACCGCTCCTCCACGAGCCGCGCCTCCAGTACGTGAAGGGCTACTACCAGCGCCCGATCGTCGAGGGCGGCGTGCTCAAGGAAGGCGGCGGCGGGCGGGTCACCGAGCTCGTCGCGCGACCCCTGATCAACCTCTTCTACCCGGAGCTGTCGGGGATGATCCAGCCG
>JANLYK010000459.1:0-3556 GCA_031365595.1 Chloroflexota bacterium
CCGGCGACGGCCCGATGTATCGCGACCTCTGGTTGCGCGTCCGCGACGGCCTCCCGAAGAAGGGCGTCAGGGACACCCCGATCGACGGTGAGCCGGTGATCCCGAAGGAGCTCGAGGGCGCCCTCCGGAGCCTGTACGCCGACTACGAACGGAACTTCGCGCAATGGTCGGAGGCGGGGATCGGCGTGCCGCCGTTCTGGCGGCTCTCGCCCCGCCGTTCCGGCTATCCGGCGGGCCGGACTTCATCCTGTCCCAGCGGGCGCCGGGCACGGTCCCGGTGTCGGGGGCAACGCTTTGGCTCCAGAACCCGACCGAGCGGCCGGTGTCGATCCGCTTCGTGGCCACGGTGGACGGGGGCAAGGGGCGCGGCACCGACGTCTTCAGCGCGACTCTCGCCCCGCTCGAGGTCGGTGCCCTGGCCGTCCCGGTCTCGATTCGGTTCAGCCGGCCACACGCCGTCAAGTTCTTGGTGGTCAGCGAGTCGCGGGGTCGCGATCATTCGGCCGACCCGCCGCGGATCCGCGCGGCGACCCCCCGCCACGTCGATCGCGAGGCGACGGCGGCGAGGTCGGTGGCACCTTCGAGGCTTCGTGGCGGATCGAGGGAACAGACCCGGCCCGCGTCGCGGGCGGGGCGGCCGCGAGTTGGACGCGCCTCTGGGCGCCGCCCGGGACGCCGCCCACTACCTTCCTCCACGAGACCAACCCGCGCCGGGTCGAGACGGTCGCGAAGCGGGCCCAGTGGGGTGCCATCTTCCTGCCCATCCTCGTGGCCCCGCTCGCGCTCGCGCTCCTTGCCCCGCTCGGAGATCCCCTCCCGCTCGTGATCTGGCTGGTGTTCTGGATCGCCGCCGCCTTTGGTCTGAGCGCGATCTTCCGGCGCCGCTTCCCGGGCCTCTATTCGGTAGAGATGATCGGACCCCTCGTCGTCCGCGACGGCGCCGGCGTCACGCGCGCCTGAGCACGTTCACTGGCCGCATTCGAGGTCTGGCGGACGACAGGCGCTCAGTCTCCATTTCATGGACATTTCTCTGGGACTTTGCAGAAGTGGGCTACTGATCCTGATCGTGCAGACATAACTCACCTTATCGGAAGTAGTAGTTGACTCCAAGCATCCGCTTTTGACGGCCGCACCCACGTTGCATGGGTCGTAAGTTCGCTTGACTGAGGGCGGTAGAGTGCGTAACACTGCGCACATAGTCACGCATTCTAAGCTCAGGCGACCACGCGGGTGAACGACATAAAGACCCATACGACCCTCGACCTCGACCGCGACCTCCTCGTTGACGCCGCCGCAGCGCTTGGCACGACGCGTACGACGGAAACCGTCCACGCCGCGCTCCGCGAGGCGGTCGCCCGACAGGCGCGCGTCCGGCTGATGGCCCGCGACTGGAGCAACCTCAAAGGGCTGATGCCCGAGATGCGCGCGCCACGGCCGTTCCTGCCCCAGGCAGAGGAGACTGCCGCGCAGGTCGCCGCGGCTGGTCAGCGTTCTGAGCCAGGAACATCCAAGGCACCCATCCGGTCTCGCCGATAGCCCGCCGGCACACCCGCGTGTTGTCGCTGGAAATCGCCGATACCTCGGTATGGGCACGCAAGGACGAACTACCAGAGTTTGGGATCCGGTTCATCGCCGGTCTCGTCGGCGTGACCGACATGATCGTGATGGAGCTGCTATACAGCGCCCGCGACGCGGCGGACTATGCTCACATTGAGCAGGATCTGGGAGGTTGCGCGCTCTATCGCGTGGAGCCGGAGGACTGGGATGAGGGGCGCCGCGTGTGGCGGGAGCTCCTTCGACGAGGCGCTGGTCCCCAGCATAGGCAGGTTGGTCATCAGGACCTCCTCACGGCATCGGTCGCGGCTCGGTATGGGCTCACGGTCGTTCATTACGACGCGGACTACGACCTCATCGCATCTGTGACGGACCAGCCTGTCCGGTGGGTGGCTCAGCAAGGAAGCCTCGACTAGAGGACTTCGTCAGACGCCGACATAACTCAGATCGCAACCGGAAGTAGCCCCCAATGCCCGAGGGGCGACACTCTCACGGTGATCTGGACATACACCGCGCGTGTCACCGTGTGCTAGGGTGCGGCATGGCTCGGAGCAGTGCGCGGGTGAACATCGTGCTCGATGAGGAGCGCGCTGCGAAGCTTCGACGGCTGGCCGAGCGGACCCATACGAACGCCGGATCGCTGGCTCGCTCGCTCCTCTCGAGTGCACTCGACGAAGCTGATCCCGATCCCAGGAACGTCACCGACCTGCTCGATCGCATCGACGGCGCCTGGGAGGACGCGCTCAGGGGCACCGCCGAGGCGGACGCTGGCGAGGGCACGCCGCTCGAGGAGCTCTGACGCGTGGCCACCGTCGACGTTACGCCGACGGCGAGACGCAACCTCGAGGCCCTCATCGAGACGCTCTCGCTCCCGTCGACAACCGTTGAGCGGCTGCGGACGTCGCTCGAGCCACTCCATCGCTTCCCGCGCATTGGGGCGCCGCTCGAAGGCCGCTGGGCCGGTTATCGCTTCGTGCTCGGCCCGTGGCGCTGGATGCTCGTCGTCTATCGCTTTGACGAAGCGGCCGACCGGATCGACATCGTGACCATCCGGGATGCCCGCTCGGCGCGGTCGGTACACGTGCGCCAAGGTGGCCGGCCCTGGACCTGATCAGGCTTCGGTGAGGCACACGTCCCGCCGAAACCGCCCGCGCCGCTGGCGGCGTATCGACCCTGGGAGTGGAAACCACCCGAAGCCCTCACAGGAGACCTCGACACGATGGGACGAACGACGCTCGCGGCGGTTGCCGCGCCACTGATCCTGATCCTCGCCGCCTGCTCGAACAGTGGCGCGGCCACCACCTCGCCGAGCCAGCCCGCGGCCAGCCAGCCCGCCGCCAGCGCCCCGGGCGCCAGCGCCTCGCCGACGAGCTCGGCTGCCGCCTCGCCGAACGGTGCTGCGGAGATCGAGCTGAAGGTCGCCGCCGGCGCCGGTTCCGTGGGGAACTACCTCACCGGGGCCGACGGGATGACCCTCTACACCTTCACCAAGGACACGGCTGGCGACGGCAGGAGCGTGTGCACCGGCGACTGCGCCACCAACTGGCCGCCCCTCGTCGTCGGCTCGCTCGACGAGGTGAAGGCGGATTCCGGTGCGACCGGCGCGCTCGCCCTTGCGACCCGCGACGACGGCACCAAGCAGGTCACCTACAAGGGCCTGCCGCTGTACTACTTCGCGCCCGACCAGGCGGCCGGCGACACGAAGGGCCAGGGCGTCGGCGGCGTCTGGTTCGTCGCGGCTCCCTGACCGCTCGGCGCGCCTCGGCGCGCCAGTCGATCCCTCAGCGGCGGCCCGATGTGGCCGCCGCTGTCGATTCCCGGACCGCCGCCACGGCCGACTCGATCCCGTCGGTCCACGGTTCGCCGTGGCCGGGCAGCACGAGGCGCGCATCAGGAAGCCCGGCCAAGTCGCCAAGCGATGCCAGGGCCCGCGCAGGATCCGCCGTGAACGGGGCAAGCCGCGGACCGGTCTCGCCGGTCGTGACCGCGATGGTGGCCAGGG
>JANLYK010000460.1:0-1803 GCA_031365595.1 Chloroflexota bacterium
CGCGACGACGCTCGACAAGACGTGGCACTGCCTGGGGTTCGGGGCGACCGTCGTCGAGGACGCGCTCGAGATCGTCGCGCTGGCCCGCGGCGTCTCGCGCGAAGAATTGGCCGCCCACCCGTCACTGATCACGATCATCAACACGAACTCGCCCTTGCGCCTCGACGGCCCGATGAGCGACGGCCTGATCGCGATGGCCGAGGCCGGCCAGGCCGTGGTGGCGACGCCGTTCACGCTGGCCGGAGCGATGACCCCGGTGACGATGGCGGCCGCGATCGCCCAGCAGAACGCCGAGGCGCTGTTCTGCGTGGCGCTGACCCAGATCGTCCGCCGTGGCGCGCCTGTCGTGTATGGCGCGTTCACGTCGAACGTGGACATGCGGACCGGCTCGCCGGCGTTCGGCACTCCCGAGTACGTGAAGGGCGCCATCGCGTCCGGCCAGATGGCCCGGCGCTACGGGCTGCCGTGGCGATCGTCGAACGCGACGGCCTCGGCGGTCGTCGACGCCCAGGCCGCGTACGAGTCCGAGATGGCCGTCTGGGGCGCGATGATGGGTGGGGTCAACCTCCTCTACCAGGGCGCCGGCTGGCTCGAGGGCGGTCTGACTGCGTCATACGAGAAGCTGATCGTCGACGCCGAGATCCTCCAGATGATGTCGGAGGTGCTCCAGCCGGTCGTTGTCGACGAGGCGTCGCTCGGCCTCGCGGCGATTGCCGAGGTCGGCCCGGGCGGGCACTTCTTCGGCTCCGCCCACACGCTCGAGCGGTTCGAGACCGCCTTCTACCGCCCGATCCTGTCCGATTGGCGGAACTACGAGACGTGGCTCGACGACGGCGCGCAGACCGCCACCCAGCGCGCGAACCGCATCTGGAAGCAACTCCTCGCCGAATTCGTGCCGCCTTCCCTGGACCCATCGGCCGCGGAGGCCCTCGCCGACTTCGTCACGCGCCGCAAGCGCGAGATCGCACGGAGCGGCTGACCAGCCGAACGCCGCCAAGACGGGGTCCCGCTACGGTGCGAGCGCATCCCGAGTGCGAACGAGGAGGTTAACCATGCGGTTCATCCAGGAGTTCGGTTTCACCGTCAAGATCGGTCAGGACGAGGCCCATCAGCTGTGGATGGCTGAGAACGAAGCAGCCCTCGGCCGAGCATATCCAGAGGGAACGCGTTACCTCGGGACCTTCGCGACCGTGTTCTCGACGGACAAGCAGGCGGGCAGTCATCGGTCGTTCGTGGAGCTGGACAGCTAAGCGGCGCTCGATCGGCTGGCGGCCGCGGCCAAGGATGCGTCGTCGGACTTCGGTCGCCTCAATCGCGAGTGGTCCGCCTTCGGGGACTACGACCTCAACGCGCCGTGGAGCCAGGGCCTGTTCAAGGCCGTCGTCGATGCGACTGTCTGGGACCCGCCCGTCGCGTGACGGTGTGGTCCCGGCGGGCGAACCGCTGACGCACAGCGAACTGGAGCGGTTCGTCGCAGCTCAACGTCCCGCCTACGACGGCGCGCTGCGCGAGCTCCGGAGCGGGCGCAAGACGGGCCACTGGATGTGGTTCGTCTTTCCCCAGATCGAGGGGCTCGGCCAGAGCGAGATGTCGCGCTTCTACGCGATCGAATCGCTCGACGAGGCTCGGGCGTATCTCGCCCACCCGGTCCTCGGTGCCCGTCTGCGGGAATGTGGCGCCGCCCTCCTCGCCGTCGAGGGCCGTACCGCGAATCAGATCCTTGGCGAAATCGATGCGATCAAGCTCCGCTCGTCGATGACCCTGTTCCATCGGGCGGCGCCGGACGAGGCCGTCTTCCGGGAC
>JANLYK010000477.1:0-9772 GCA_031365595.1 Chloroflexota bacterium
AGCCGGGCCGTGTATGACATCTCGCGCGAGCGGCGCTGGTAGGGCTCAGGGAAGCGCGCGGATCAGACCGCCGTCGATCGGCACGATCGCGCCGCTGATGTAGCTCGCCGCCGGCGAGAGCAGGAAGGCCCCGAGCCGCCCCACCTCGGCCGGGTCGCCATATCGGCCCAGGGGGATGCGGGCGATCATCTCGTCGCGGATCGCGTCGAGCGACTGTCCGGTGGCCGCCGCACGCAGACCGTCGAGGTGGGCGATCCGGTCGGTCGAGACCCGGCCCGGCGCGATCCCGTTGATCCGGATCGGGGCGATTTCGGCGGTCAGCGACTTGATGAAGCCGACCAGCCCGGGTCGCAGCACGTTCGACGTGGTCAGGCCCGGGATCGGCTCCCGCACCGAGCTCGACAGGATGATCAGGATGGCAGGCGACGGCGACTTGCCGAGGTGCGGGAGGGCAGCGCGGACGAGCCGGAACGCAGCCAGGAGGACACCATCGATCGCGGTCGCCCAGGTCGCCTCGTCGAGGGCGGCGAAGTCCCCGCCGGGCGGCCCGCCCGAATTGACGAGCAGGAGGTCGAGCCCGCCGAGGCCGGTGACTGTGGCCGCGACCGCCGAGCTGGGGCCGTCCGGGGTCGACAGGTTGGCCGGCACGGCCAGCGCCCCGATCTCGCCGGCTTGCGTTTCGAGACGATCGCCCGGCCGGGCCGCGATCGCGACCCGTGCGCCCTCGCCGACAAGCGTGGTCGCGATCGCCGCGCCCAGTCCGCTCGAACCGCCGCCGACCAGGGCCCGGAGGCCGCTCAGTCCGAGATCCATGGCCTCCTCCCCGGGTGTCCCGGAGCCTGGGCGGGGGCTACTCCTCCCCGAGATACGCCTTGCGGACCATCTCGTTCGTGATCAGGTCGCTGGCCGGCCCGGTCAGGACCACCTCGCCGGTCTGGAGGACGTACCCGCGATGGGCGATCGAGAGGGCCTGGAGCGCGTTCTGCTCCACGAGCAGGATCGTGGTGCCCTGCTCGTTGATCTCCTTGATCGTCTGGAAGACCTGCTGGACGAGAATCGGCGCCAGCCCGAGCGACGGCTCGTCGAGGAGGAGCAGCCGGGGCCGGGACATCATCGCCCGGCCGATCGCGAGCATCTGCTGCTCGCCGCCCGAGAGCGTCCCGCCGAGCTGCTCGGCGCGCTCGCGGAGTCGCGGGAACAGGACGTAGACCCGTTCGACGTCGGGCCCGACCTCGGCGACGTTCCGCGTGAACGCACCCATGAGCAGATTCTCGTGGACGGTCATCCGCGAGAAGATCCGGCGACCCTCCGGCGACTGCCCGATGCCAGCCCGGACGAGGGCGTGGGCTGCGGTTCGGGACACGTCCTGGCCCTCGAACAGCACGCGCCCCTCGCGCGGGTGGAGGAGGCCGCTGATCGTCTTGAGCGTGGTCGTCTTGCCCGCCCCGTTCGCGCCGATCAGGGTCACGATCTCGCCCTGCTCGACGGTCAGCGAGATCCCGCGCAGGGCGTGGATGTTGCCGTAGAAGGTGTTGACGTCCTCGAGGACGAGCATCGTGGTCGGCGCCTGCGTGGCCGCCTCCACCGGCTGGACGGTCATACCGGCGGCGCTCCCAGGTAGGCTTCGATGACCTTGGGGTCGCGGCGGACCTCGTCGGGCGTGCCCTCGGCGATCTTCTCGCCATGATCGAGGACCGTGACCCGGTCGCTGATCCCCATGACCACGCGCATGTCGTGCTCGATCAGGAGGATCGTCAGGCCGAGCTCGCTGCGCAGCTTGCTGATCAGGCTGGTCAGCTGGATCGTCTCGCGCGGATTCATGCCGGCGGTCGGCTCGTCGAGCAGAAGGAGCGTGGGGTTCGAGCCCAGCGCACGGGCGATCTCCAGGCGGCGCTGGTCGCCGTACGGCAGGTTCTTGGCGACGAGGTCGTCGCGACCCTTGAGGCCGACCAGGGCGAGGAGCTCGCGGGCCCGGACCTGGGAGGTCTCCTCCTCGTGCCGATCGCGAGGCGTCGACAGGAGGGCGTCGACCCACGACGCCTTGAGCCGGCAGTGCATGCCGACGAGCACGTTCTCGAGGGCGGTCATGTTCTGGAAGAGGCGGATGTTCTGGAACGTCCGGCCGAGGCCGGCAACCACCATGTCGTTGGGCCGGGCACTCTTGAAGATCCCGAGCCGGGTGAGCAGCCGGTTGTAGGCCGGCGGCCGGGATACCCCGACCAGCAGGACAAGGACCAGCGTCGCGACCATCGCTGCGATGCCGATCGCATTGACCAGCGTGTCCTTCGAGCCGAGAACCAGCAGCACGGCCCACAGCAGAATCGGCGGGATGACCCACAGGAGGGGCTCGAGCCAGGCGCGCCGGGGTCGGGCGATCATCGGCGTGCCGTCGAATTCGATCTGGCCGGCGGTCGGGTCGTAGATGCCCGCGATGATGTTGAAGAAGGTCGTCTTGCCCGCGCCGTTGGGGCCGATCAGGCTGACGATCGACTTCTCGGGGATCGAGAACTCGACGTTGTTGACCGCGATCAGGCCGCCGAAGCGCTTCGTGACCCGGGCGGCGTGCAGGATGTCGGTCATGGCTTGTCGTCCGGGAGCGCGCTCGAGCTGGGATCCGGCTCGGCGGCCGGTGCCGCGACGGCCGCGGCATCCGGCGGGATGACCGGCACCTCGGTGGTCTCGCCGAGACCGTCGTCGAGCTCATCGGCGATATGCAGCTCCTGCCGCCGGCGCTGGCTCGGGAAGAGCCCCTCGGGTCTCAGGAGCATCATCGCCACGAGGGCGACGCCGTACAGCAGGAACTGGAACTCGACGAACTTGACCTCGGCGAGGTTCACGTTGATCGGACCGAGATCGAAGGCCGGGATCCCGAGCGTCTCGATCACGCCGTTGATGTTCTTCAGGACGACGACCTGGATCATGTAGACGATGAATGCGCCGACCGCGACGCCCCAGATGTTGCCCATCCCACCGAGGATGACCATGGCCAGGACCGTGAACGACACGGTGAACGAGAACTGGTCGGGCGAGACGATCGTCAGCTTCGAAGCGTTGAACGCGCCGGCCAGACCGGCCGTCGTCGCACCGAGGGCGAAGGCCAGGAGCTTCGTCGTCACGGTGTTGATCCCGTTGGCGGCGGCCGCCAGCTCGTCTTCGCGGATCGCGTTCCACGCCCGGCCGACCCGCGAATCCTGGAGCCGGTAGAGCAGGATCATCGTGAGCGTCACGATCCCGACCATGACCACGAAGTAGTTGAATGGCGAGATCGCACCGAAGGGTCCGAGGAACGGCAACGGCTCGGGCCGGTAGATGCCGCCGATCCCGTTCGTCCCCTGGGTGTACGACTCGAGGTTCAGGAAGACGATCGGCACGATCTCGCCGAACCCGAGGGTCATGATCGCAAGGTAGTCGCCGCGCAGGCGGAGGGTCGGCGCGCCGAGCAGGATGCCGAACACCGCGGCGACGAACGCGCCGATGATGAGCATCGGGAAGAACGGCAGGTCGAGCCCGGTGAACGGCGAGTTGCTGTACGCGTAGGTGTAGGCGCCGATCGCGAAGAACGCGGCATAGCCGAGGTCGAGCAGGCCGGCCATCCCGATCACGACGTTCAGGCCCATGGCCAGGAGCACGAAGACGCCGGCGTTCGCGAAGGCGTCGTACCAGGTTCCCGCGGTCTGGATCGCCGAGAACGGCGGGAACAGTGGCAGCACGTACATGGCGACGGTCGTGACGGCCATCGCCAGGACGATCGTCAGCGAGCGGTGGCGGTCGGACCGGTCGCGCAGGCCGCTGCGCCGCGACGGAGGCGGGGCCGGGCGGGCGACGGCCGTCATGCTCGGTCTCCAGTCTGCTGGCCGAACAGGCCGGACGGCTTGAAGATCAGGACGAGCGTCAGGACCATGAAGACGAGGAACTGTGACCAGCGCGACTGGCCGACCGACGACGCGAAGTTCTCGACGAAGCCGATGAAGAACCCGCCGAGCACCGCTCCGTTGATGTTGCCGATCCCGCCGAGCACGGCCGAGGTGAACGCCTTCAGGCCGGCATTCAGCCCGAGGTCCTGACGGACGTAGCCGAAGCGCAGGCCCCACACCACGCCGGCCGCGGCGGCGAGGATGCCGCCGAGCAGGAAGGTCAGGGCGATCGTCTGGTTCATGTCAACGCCCATCAGGGCCGCCGCCTCGCGGTCCTGGGCGGTCGCCCGCATCGCCCGGCCGAGCCGGGTCCGGGTCACGAACGCCTGGAGGGCGAGCATCAGACTCAGGCTCAGGACAAAGATGAAGATCGACAGCACCGAGATCGAGGCGCCGAAGAAGTTCAGCTGCCAGCCGAGCGGGAAGATCTGGGGCGAACGGCGGTCGCCGCTGCCGGCCACGACGAGGGCCAGGTTCTGGAGGATGAACGACACGCCGATCGCGGTGATCAGCGGCGCCAGGCGCGGAGCGTTCCGGAGGGGCCGATAGACGAGCCGCTCGATGGCCACGTTCAGGAGGCCGATGATCGGCATCGTGAAGGCGAGGGCGCCGATCAGGAGCAGGGAAAGGAGCAGGACGTTCTCGACCTGGCCGCTCTGGCCGGCGATCCCGCCGAGGAACACGATCGAGGCGAACGCGCCGACCATGAAGATGTCGCCGTGGGCGAAGTTGATCAGTTCGATGATCCCGTAGACCATCGTGTAGCCGAGGGCGATCAGGGCGTAGATCGCGCCGATCGACAGGGCGTTGACCGTCTGCTGGATCGCCTGCGAGAGGAAGCGGTTGCCAACCTCGTCGAAGCGGGTCAGGGCCTGGAGGATCGCCCCGCCGAGATCGGTCCCGGCGACTCCATCGCCGGGGCTGAGGGCGCCGCCGAGGACAAGGACGCGCCACAGGATGATCGCGTACGTCGCGATCGCGATGATCGCGAATAGGGTGTAGCGGACCGCCGTGCCGAAACGCCGCGGCTGGTGCGCCGGGCTGCCGTGAGCAGTCACTCGGTGGTCCCTCGACTTAACGATGGACGAGAGGAGGCCGGTGAACGAAGGCCGGGGATCGCGGATCCCCGGCCTCCATCCAGTGGGCTCTGACTACTTGTAATCCACCTGGGTCTCGAACTTCCAGTCGCCCTTGCCGTTTGCGGCGGCTCCGTCGACCGAGTAGATCGAGACGATTCGCTGGCTGGTATCGCCGTCCGCGTTGAACGTGATGTCGCCGACGATCGTCTTGTACGTGTTGTCCGTGGCGGTGCCCGCGACGCGGACGGCCTCACGAACAGCGGCGGGGGTGGCAGGGTTGGTCGCGCCGGCCCGCTCGAGGGCGTTGATCACGACCTGCGCACAGGCGAAGCCGGTCCCGGCGTAGCCGGTCGGGCTGGCCTTGTACTCGGCCTTGTAGTCGACTTCGAACTGGGCGCGGCCCGGGAAGTCGCCGATGCCGGCGAGCGTGGAGTACGAGGTCTTGGCGGCCGTCGATGCGAGGTTCAGGAACGAGTCCTTGGTCTCGCCGGAGCCGTCGTTGATGCCGTCGGGCCCGACGTACGGAATGTCGCCGAGGCCGGCCTGAGCGGCGGCCAGGAGGATCCGGGCGCCGCCGGTGGCGGTCACGCCGCCGAAGTAGATCGACTCGGGGTTGAGCGCCTTGGCGGCGGTCATGATCGAGACGTAGTCGGTCGTGGTCTTGGGGGCGGCGTCGTGCTTGACGACCGTGCCACCGCGCTTCTTGAACTCGGCGTCGAACGCATCGGCAACGCCCTTCCCGAAGGTCTCGGTGTCATCGATGACGTAGACCGACTTCTTCTTCAGGACGTCGATGATGTACTGCGCCGCCGCCGGACCCTGGACATCATCGGTGGTGACCACCCGGATGTAGTTGTTCGGCTTGGTCCGGAGCTGCTTGGCGGGGGCGCCCTTGGTCAGGTCCGGGTTGGTGTTGGCCGGCGAGCACTGGAGCAGGCCGCCCTCGTTCGAGATCGGGATCTGGGCCTTGGCAACGCTCGAGTTGAGCGGGCCGATGACCGCGACCGCGTTCGTGTCGGCAACGATCTTGCTCATGTTGTTCGCGCCGGTCTGCGGATCGTGGGCGCCGTTGAGCGCGTCGTCGTAGATCGCCGACTGGGGGATCTCGATCGCATAGCCACCGGCGGTCCCGCCGGCGAGCTTCACGGCCAGCTTGATGCCGTTGATGATCGGGTCCGACGCGGCCTTCTCGCTGCCCTGCTGGGGAAGCTCGATGGCGATCGTCACCTTGCCCTTGGACGAGTCACCGGCGGGCTTGGCCGAGCTCGGCGTCAGGCCGGTCCCACCGCTGCCTGCTGGCGTGGACGCAGCCGGCGTCGCGGTGCAGGCCGACAGGGCCAGCAGTGACGCACCGGCAAGCGCGCTCAGTTTCCGGAAATTCATGCACATTCCTCCTCGTTCGCCGTCGTACCGGGTGGCCCCGGTCGACCTCGGTCGGCGTCGCCTCCACGGTCGTCCGGTCGGCTCCAGGTGATCGCCCGGTGTCCGATGCTGCGGTTCGGCCGTCGGTCGATCGGAAGGTCCGGTCGAGAGGGGTCGAAGCGAGCGGCGGTACGTTACGGGCGACGCGCAGGACGCTGACTCGGACGGCGCGCAGGTTGCCGCCGAAGCGATGCCGTATCATAGACATCGGCGGACCGAATGCAAACGATCGGTCGACGCAGCCCGGGCGTGGCTGTCGAGCCTCTGGCTCGCCACCCCCGCGAGGTTCCGTCGATCACGTGCACAGCGGTCGGCTCCCGATCGGCGCAGGATGCAAGTCCACATTGCTCCCGCCGACCGCACGAGGTCCCTCCGCCCGCGTGGAATACCTGATCCGACCGGCTCGCGTCACCGACATCGAACGACTCGTCGCACTCAGCGGCGGCTCTGTTCCGGCGTCCGGCGGCGCGGGATCGCTGGACTCAGGCGGCCTGCTCCGACAGCTGGTCTACCTCCCGCAGGCAAGTATCTTCATCGCCGAGGCCCGGCGCGAAGTGGTCGGAGGTGCGGTCCTCGCTCTCCGGCCCTCGGTCCGGGCCGGTGGCTACGTCGGAGCCGTGGACCTGATCGTGGTCGATCCCGACCATGACGCGGATCGCGTGACCGACGCGCTGCTCGAGGAGCTTCTCCGCTCGGCACGCAACAAGGGCTGCAGCATCGTCGAGGCAGACCTTCCGGACGACCCGGCGGAGCGGACCCGCCTGGAACGTCATGGCTTTGTCGTCGCAGGTCCGCGTGCTGAGTGCCAGGTGGCTACGGTCGGCGCCACAAGGGGACGCAGCGGTCATTGACCTGACGCCGTCGCGGCAGCGAACAACGCGCCGACGGCGTCCGCACATCAACTGAGGAGCTCAAGTGGGCAAGAACGTCGCCGTCTTCGTGGACGTGGCGAACATCTTCTATGCGGCCAAGGCGGCCGGCACCGACATCGACTACGTCACGCTGCTCCAGGCGGCCACCGCCGGACGCGACTTCGTCCGGGCGTATGCCTATACGGGCCTCGACCCGGACAACGAGAACCAGCGCAACTTCCACGCGTTCCTGGCGCGCAACCACTACAAGGTGGTCAGCAAGGACATCCGCAAGTACGGCGACGGCAAGGTCAAGGCGAACCTCGACATCGAGCTCGTCGTCGACCTGATGAAGACCGCCCGGAATCTCGACATCGCGATCGTGATCTCCGGCGACGGCGACTTTGCCCCGGCAATCCGGGCCGTCCAGGAGATGGGCGTCCGGGTCGAGGTGATCAGCTTCCGGGGCAACACCTCGAGCGACCTGATCGAGGTTGCCGACCTGTTCACCGATATCACCCAGCTGGCTCGGGTCGACAAGACCTCGTCGCGCTCCGGTCGGCGCGTGGCCGGCGATCAGGAGGACCTCTCGATGACCGAGGTCCCCGACAAGCAGACCGAGGGCACCGGCCAGCGCGGCCGGGGTGGCCGTGGTCGTGGTCGCGGGCGAGCCGGTGAGGCCGAGCCGGTGGCCGCGAGCGCTGCGCGCCGCACGAGCAGCCGCACCAGTGGTCGCGACGCAAGCCCGATCGCGGCCGTCGTCGCGGCTCCGGTTGCCGCCGCGTCCGGCAATGGCGCCCTGACCGTCCTGCCGGGCGAGAAGCTGTCGCGCGTCGGCGCGGCCGCGGCTCCGGCGGCGGTCCCGGTCGAGGAACTCGATGACGACGAGCTGACCCCGTTCGACGCCGCGGCTCCGGCCGAGGCCGTGGCCGCCGACGACGGCAGCGGTGACGGCCCCGAGGGCGAGGGCGAGGGCGAGGGCGATGCCAAGCGTCGGCGCCGACGCCGCGGCGGTCGCGGCCGTGGCCGTGGACGTGGTCGTGATGGCGAGGCCCTGCCGGTCGGCGAGGGTGACGTCGGCGCGGGCCCGATCGAGCTCGACGACGATGTCGATCACGAGGAGGACGAAGAGGACGACGTGATCGTCGCCCCGCCGGCGGCACCGCGCGGACCGCGGACGACGCCGTTCGGCTCGGTCTGGGACTCCCAGATCGGGACGCCGACCTCGGCCCCCGCGTCGCTCGGCCCGGTGGCCGACGATGAGGACTTCGAGGAGCCCGAGATTCCCGAGTACCTGATCGCGGAACAGCGCCGCGGCCAGCAGGGCGGGCGCGCCGGCCAGGGTAATCGCGGTGGCGGACCGCGCGGCGGACGGGCTGCCTACACGGCGGCGATCGACCGCGAGCGCTACGGCCGCGGCGGTGGTGGCGGCGGGATCAATCGCTACCCGGACGTCAGCGGTGGCCAGCAGGTGAGCGATCGCGAGCGCCAGATCCAGGGCGGCGGCAGTGGCCGGAGCTCCGGCGGTCAGCGCCAGGGCGGCCAGGGCGGCAACTATGCCCGCCAGGACGCGAGCTACTCCCGCGGCGGCGGGGGCGATCGTGCCGAGCGGCCGAGCGCCCCGCGCTCGGGTGATCCGTGGAGCGAGGTCCCGCCCGAGCTCGAGGAGATGCTTCGTGCCCAGCTGGCCCAGTCGCCGAAGGGTCGCCGGCCCGCGCCGAGCCCGTCGTCGATCGAGGCGGCCGGAGCAGCGGGCGAGATCGAGACGATGACCGAATCGGCCGTCGCCGAGACGATCGCCGTCGAGACGACCGCCCCGAAGCGTCGGGCGAGCACTCGTCGAACGGCCGCACCGGCGGCCGAGGCCGTCGAGGCGATGACCGCGGCACCGGCCGACGATGCGCCCACCGCCGATTCGGACGCGCCGAAGCGCCGGGCAACGCGAAAGAAGGCAGACGCCTCTGCCATGGTGCCTGCCGAGGGCGCGTCAAGCGCGTCGTCGGACGAGTCGACGGTCGCCGACGCGGCCGCGCCGAAGCGCCGGACGGCCCGCAAGAAGGTTGATGCCGACACCGGCTCGGCCGAGGGCGCCGTGGCTTCGGCCGACGCCGCCCCCGCCGACGATGCCGCCGCGCCGAAGCGCCGCGCGACCCGCAAGAAGGCCGAGCCGGCCTGACCCGCGGTCATCCAGGCGTCGCGCGGACGGCGGGGCAATGACCGGCACGAACCTGCCCGGGACGCTGACCAGCTCGCCGGGCGGGGCCGCGTCCGATGACCCGGCCAGGTTGGCACGGTCCGCGAAGCTCTTCACTCGCGGCCATGATCGAGCGGTCAGCGCCGTTCGGTCGATGATCAACGGGCGCGTCCCGCACGCGCTCCTGATCGGAGGGCCGAGCGGGATCGGCAAGACGACTCTCGCCCTCGATCTCGCGGCCGGGCTGCTCTGCGACGACCCGGATCGAACGCTCCGGCCGTGCCGGGCCTGTCGCGGCTGCCGCCTCGTCGA
>JANLYK010000529.1:0-4601 GCA_031365595.1 Chloroflexota bacterium
CCGATCCCGCCGGGCGCCGACGCCGTCGTCCAGGTCGAGCTCACGACCCCGGCCGCAGCCGATGGCTCGGCGACCGGTGAGCGCGGACGGGACGCCGCGGGCCCGCTGCCCGTCGCGGTCCTGGTCCACGTGGCGGTGACGGCCGGCACGGCCATCCGGCGCTCCGGCGACGACCTGCGGGACGGCGTCCCGATCCTCGCCGCGGGCTCCCGTTTGACCGCGGCCGCGATCGGGCTGGCCGCGGGCGCTGGGCACGACGCACTCATGGTCCATGCCCGGCCGCGGATCGGGGTCCTCGCGACCGGCGACGAGGTCCGGGCCCCGGGCCGCGCACTCGGTCCGGCCGGCATCCCCGATGCGAACGGTCCGGGACTCATGGCCCTCGTCGACGAGGCGGGCGGCGCTGCCCAAACGCTCGGGATCGCCGCTGACCGGCTCGAGGACGTGCGGGCCCGGCTCGCCATCGCGCGGTTCGGCGACGTGGACGCGGTCGTCGTCTCGGGCGGGGTGTCGGTCGGGCCGTATGACGTGGTCCGGGCGGCCTTCGCAGAGATCGGCCGGATGGAGCTGTGGCGGGTCGCCGTCCAGCCGGGCAAGCCGTTCGCGTTCGGCGTGGTCGAGCAGCCCGACGGCGGCCGGACGCTCCTGTTCGGGCTGCCGGGCAACCCGGTGTCGAGCTTCGTCACCTTCGAACTGTTCGTTCGCCCGGCCATCCGGCGCCTGGCCGGACTGCCGCTCGATCGCCTCGTGCGCTCCGTCGATCGGGCCGTGCTCGGCGATCCCGTGTCGAAGAGCCCGGGCCGCCGGGCGTACCTGCGGGTCGTGGCCGAACGCGACGCGGCGGGGGCGGCGCTGCGCGACGACGTCGGCCGCGTCCTGATCCGACTGGCCGGGGGCGGGCGAGGGCAGGGGAGCCACGTGCTGTCGGCCCTCGCGATCTCCGATGGGCTGGCGATCGTTCCCGAGGACGTCGATCGGCTCGATGCCGGCGCCCCCGTCGACCTGTGGTGGTTCGATCGCGACTGACCTGCGGTTCCGCCGCCCGCGCGGCCCCCGATCCGCGATACTGGAGACACGATGGCCCGCGACACCGCCCCCCGCTCCGAGCGCCGCCGCCTGACCCACGTCGATCGATCCGGCCGTCCGCGGATGGTCGATGTGTCCGACAAGCCCTCGACGGCCCGGCGCGCCGTCGCCGAGGCCCTCGTCGCCGTCTCGGCTGAGACGATGAGCATGGTGATCGACGGTGGCGGGTCGAAGGGCGATGTCCTCGGCGTGGCCGAGCTGGCCGGGGTCATGGGCGGCAAGCGGACGAGCGAGTTGATCCCGCTCTGCCATCCACTCGCGCTCACGGACCTGGTCGTCGCGGTGACCCCGGATCGGGCGGCGGGGGTCCTGCGCGTCCGGGCCGAGGCCGCCACGACCGGTCCGACCGGGGTCGAGATGGAGGCGCTCACGGCGGCCTCGGTGGCGGCTCTCACGATCTACGACATGGTCAAGGGCGTGGAGCGCGGGGTCGAGATCCGGGGCGTGCGGCTGATCTCCAAGACCGGGGGCAAGAGCGGCGAGTGGCACCGTCCGGCCGATCCCGACGCCGAGCCCGCGATGGACGTGCGCCGCCCAGGCGACCGGGCGGCGGGACGGATCGGCGGAGGCCCGCGGCGAGGTTCGCGGGCATGACGGGGGAGGGGACCCCGGCGCCCGAGGCACATGCGGTGCGCGAGCGAACCGCCCTCGTCCTGACGGCCAGCGATCGGAGCTCGGCGGGGACCCGCGATGACACGAGCGGCGCGATCCTGGCGGATCGCCTGACCGAGCTCGGCGTCGTGGTCGACCGCGAGACCGTGGCCGACGAGCAGACGCTGATCGAGCAGGTCCTCATCGACGCGGCCGAGGTCCACCCCCTGATCGTGACCACCGGAGGGACCGGCCTGACCCCGCGCGACGTGACCCCCCAGGCGACCCTCGCGGTGATCGATTACGAGGTGCCGGGCCTGGCCGAGGCGATCCGCGCCGAGGGCCGAGCCGCCACGCCGTTCGCGGCGCTGAGCCGGGCGGTGGTCGGCGTCCGCGGCCGGACGTTGATCGTCAACACCCCGGGCTCACCCAAGGGCGCCGCAGAGTCGCTCGAGGCGATCGTGGCCGTCCTCGACCACGCACTCGAGACCCTGGCCGGACCGCACGACCATGAGCGCGCCGGCGGCGCCATCACCGGCGATGGCCACGGTGATGCCCCCGCCGACAGCACGGAGGACCAGCACGCGTTCGGCCGGCCGGCGAGTGGCGCGTTCGACGAGCCCGAGGACGCGGACTGATGTTTCCGGCCTTTGCCGACGTGCCGGCCTACCCGCTCGTGTTCGTCGTGTTCTGGGGTGCGGCTGCGATCTTCGCCCTCGCGATGGCTCGCCACCTCCGCGTCTTCGCCGCCGCACGACCCGCCACTTCGCAGCCGCGCCCGTTCGGATCAGTCGGTCGCCGCCTCGCCGGCCTCGTCGAATACGCCCTGGTCCAGAGGAAGATGTTCAAGGACCCGCGGGCCGGACTCATGCACGCCGGCATCTTCTGGGGGTTCGTCCTGCTCACGATCGGCACGGCGAACATCGTCACGGGTGGGCTGATCCAGGCCGTGATCAGCGCGCCGCTCGACGGTGCGTTGTGGACCGCGGTGACCGCGATGCAGAACATCGTCGCGGTGATCGTCCTCGGATCGATCGTGTGGGCGTTCGAGCGCCGGCTGATCTCGCGTCCCCGGCGCCTGACGTTCAACCGCGATGCCCTGCTGATCCTCGGGCTCATTGGTGGAGTCGTCGCGACCGAGCTCCTTGCCCAGGTCTTCCAGGTCGCCCGGTTCGGCGACGAGCCGGGTGCGTTCGTTGCGGCGGCGTTCGCCGGACCGCTTCGCTCCTGGCTCGCCCCGGACACGCTCGAGGCCGCGTTCGTCGTCCTGTGGTGGGCGCACATGGTCATCGTCGCGGTCTTCCTGATCGATCTGCCGTTCAGCAAGCACCTCCACATCGCGACCGCGTTCCCGAACATCTGGTACCGCAAGCTCGCGCCGCGCGGCGAGCTGCCGGCGATGGACCTCGAGCGCGAGGATGCAACGTTCGGTCTGAAGTCGCTCCAGGACCTCGGCTGGAAGGACATGCTCGACGGCTTCACCTGCACCGAGTGCGGACGCTGTACCGCCGCCTGCCCGGCGAACGCGACCGGCAAGCCCCTCAACCCCAAGGCGATGATCATGGGCCTGCGGCACATGGCGATCGAGGCCGAGCAGGGCCTCGACCTGATCCCGAACAACCCGATCGTGCGCGAGACGCACGGGCTTGCCGGGCCGACCCCGGATGTGACACGGATGGCGGCGCCGATCGTGGACGACGCGATCCCGTACGACGCGGTCTGGGATTGCGTCACTTGCGGCGCGTGTGTCGAGGCCTGTCCGGTCCTGATCGAGCACGTCGACAAGATCGTGGGACTGCGCCGGAATCTCGTGCTCGAGGAGTCGCGCTTTCCCGCTGAGCTGACCGGCGCCTTCCGCGGCATGGAGGGCCAGGGCAACCCGTGGGGCCAGCCGGCATCGACCCGGACCGACTGGGCCCGCGGCCTGCCGTTCGCCGTGCCGACGGTGGCCGCCATGGCCGCGGAGCCGGGAGGCCTCGATGAGCTCGAGGTCCTGTACTGGGTCGGCTGTGCGGCGGCGTTCGATGAGCGCAACAAGCGGGTCGCGCGGGCGTTCGCGACCTGCCTGAACGCGGCCGGCGTGCGGTTCGCGATCCTCGGCCAGGAGGAGTCGTGCACGGGCGACCCGGCTCGCCGGATGGGCAACGACTACGTGTTCCAGATCCTCGCATCCGGGAACATCGAGACCTTGAACCGCTACGGGATGGGCCAGCGCACGATCGTGACCGCCTGCCCGCACTGCTTCAACACGATCGCCAACGAGTACGGCCAGCTCGGCGGATCGTTCCGGGTCGTCCATCACTCGGTCTACCTGCAGGGCCTCCTGGACGAGGGCCGGTTGCGGGTCCAGGAGGAGTCGGCGGCGGCGGCCGGCTCCGTGACGTTCCACGACTCGTGCTATCTGACCCGCTACAACGGCGTGGTGGCCGCGCCGCGCGACGTGCTGGGGGCCGTGCCCGGGCTCGAGCTGCGCGAGATGGAGAAGAACGGCAAGAACTCGTTCTGCTGCGGCGCGGGCGGCGGCCGGATGTGGATGGAGGAGACCCGCGGGACGCGGATCAACGCGGAGCGGACGCGCCAGGCACTCGAGACGGGTGCGGCGACGGTCGCGACGAGTTGCCCGTTCTGCATGGTGATGATGAAGGACGGCTTGGCCGACGCCGACGCGTCGGGTGCGATGGCCGCGTCGCCGTCGGGCTTGGCGCTCGCGGGCGCGGGCGGCGGGGGCTCCGCGGCCGGCGCGGGCGGCGCGGGCGCGAGTGCCGGCGTCGTGAGCGCCCGCGACATCGCCGAGATCCTCGCCGACGTGATCGAACCCGACCCGATCCCCGCCGGCCGCCGCCTGCCCGTCCTCCAGTAGGCGCCGCGTCGCCGTCGGGTCGTCCGGGAGCACGACTTTCCAGTCACACCGAACGGACGGCCGG
>JANLYK010000538.1:0-1711 GCA_031365595.1 Chloroflexota bacterium
GCCGGAGTCGCCGTCAGCGACGGCGAGCAGCTGATGCTCTACAAGGACCTCGGGATGATCGCGTCGGTCCTCGACGAGCGGCGCCTGCCGTCGCTCCGGGGCAACCTTGCAATCGCCCACTGCCGCTACTCGACGACGGGCTCGACGGTCTGGGAGAACGCCCAGCCGACGTTCCGCCTCGGGCCGCGCCGGGCGCTCGCGATCGGCCACAACGGCAACCTGATCAACACCCGCGACCTGCTCGCGCAGCTGACGGGAGGTCGTGGGCGGCTGCCGGCATCCACCGACACGGAGCTCTTGACCGCCCTCCTTGCTGACGAGCCGGCTGCCGACACCGTCGATGCCCTCGTGCGTGTCCTGCCCCGGGTCCGCGGCGCGTACAGCCTCGTCGTCCTCGACGAGAAGCGGGTCATCGGGGTCCGCGACCCGTTCGGGTTCCGGCCGCTCGTCCTCGGTCGGCTGGCCGCCCCCGACTCGCCGGCCGCCCTCGCCGGTCCGGGCCTGTGGGGCGACGATCCCGGCGACGACGCGACCTCGGGCTGGGTCCTCGCGAGCGAGACGACCGGGCTCGACATCGTCGGCGCCGAGTTCGTCCGGGACGTGGAGCCCGGCGAGATCGTCATCCTCGAGGCCGGCCGTGCGCCCGTCTCTGTCCGCTTCGCCGAAGCCAAGCCCGCCCTGTGCGTGTTCGAGCTGATCTACTTCGCCCGGCCCGACTCGTACATGGAAGGCCGCAACCTGTACGAGGTGCGGCGCAAGATGGGCGAGGAGCTCGCGCGCGAGCACCCGGCCGAGACCGATCTCGTCATGCCCGTTCCGGACACCGGCGCGCCCGCCGCGGCCGGCTACGCCGAGATCTCGGGGATCCCGTTCCGCGAGGGCCTGATCCGCAACCGGTACACCGGGCGGACGTTCATCCAGCCGAGCCAGACGATGCGCCACCGGGGCGTGACCATGAAGCTCAACCCGTTGCGCGAGGTCGTCCGGGGCAAGCGCCTGACCGTCGTCGACGACTCCATCGTGCGCGGGACGACGACGAAGCAGATCGTGGCCATCCTGCGGCGGGCCGGGGCCGAGGAAGTCCACGTACGGATCAGCGCCCCGCCGATCTATCACCCGTGCTTCTACGGGATCGATACCCAGGTCGAGACCGAGCTGATCGCGGCGACCCACTCGACCGAGGAGATCCGCGAGTTCATCGGCGCGGATTCGCTCGGCTACCTTTCGATCCGGGGCGTCCTCGCCGCGCTCGACCTGCCCTACGACCGGTTCTGTTTCGCCTGCTTCGACGGCAAGTACCCGGATCCCGTCCCGTACGACGCGGCGTCCCGGAAGTTCGTCCTGGAGGAGGCAGTGCCGGTTCGTGGCTGAGGTGTGTCGTTTACCAACCCGGGGAGTGACCGGTTGGCGTTTCGACCTCGATCGAGCCTCCTCACGGTCGGAATTAGCGGTCCGCGGCTACGACACGCCTGCATTGGCCGCCGCGGGCCCACCGGCAGGTCCCTCCGACCACCCGGGTTGGTATCTGCAGGAGATCCCGGCCGGAGCCACGGGGCGATGACGCGCACCGAGCGATCGGCGTACGCCGCGGCGGGCGTGGACGTCGATGCCGGCGACCGAGCGGTCGAGCTGATGCGGGCCGCGGTCGAGCGCACGCATCGCCCGGAGGTCCTCGGCGGCCTCGGCGGCTTCGGGGCGGCGGTCACGATCC
>JANLYK010000562.1:0-16184 GCA_031365595.1 Chloroflexota bacterium
ATCGGGTTGCAGACGGACGGCGAGGGACGCCGCCCGGTCAGCGAGCGATCAGCGCCGGATCGGCAAACGCCGAACGGCGGCGATCAGCGGTTCTGGGCGAGGAACTTCATCACGTCGTCGAGCCGGAAGCGACGGTCGCCCCGCTTGCAGACGCGATAGAAGGGCAGCTCGCCGCGATCGCCGAGGCGCTTCACCGTATTGACGTGGAGATGGAGCATCTCGGCGACTTCGGTCGCTGTGAGCATCGGTCCGAGTTCGTTGACGGCCATGGACCCCATATGGTCGTTGCCTCTCTGTGAGCGTTTCGTGGCGTCCGCACTTGTGGGGTGTCAAGAGGTGGAGTGCGGCTCGCTGATGGGCGGAGCGTAGAGGTGAGCGGCGTGGGTCGCCAAGCCGTACTTTGGGCTAGTCGCTGGTACCACGGTGGGGTCCGCTGACGGGTGCACGGGCCGTGGTCGGAGATCGGTTCGCCATCGTCTCAGGACGCTCTCATCCGGCGCCCCGAATGTCATCCCCGAACCCGACCGTGGGTCGTCTCCCTCCTCCTCCGACCCACGGCCGGGACTCTCCCCTCCCCGTTTCTGGCACGATCCATCCACCAAGCGCGACCAGACCGCGACCAACCCGAGGTTCCGCCCGATGAAGATCCTCCTCGTCGAGGACGACGAGCGCCTCAGCCGATCGCTGGCCCGTCTCCTCGAGCAGGATCGCCACAATGTCGAGGTGGCGCCCGACGGCGAGACGGGCGTCGACATCGCCCTCGGCGAGAACGGCATCGACGTGGTCATCCTCGACCTCGGCCTGCCGGACATCTCCGGCCTCGAGGTCGCCCGCCGGATCCGGCGCGAAAAGCGCGAACTCGCGATCCTGATGCTGACCGCCCGCGACACCGTGAACGACCGGGTGAGCGGCCTCGATTCGGGCGCCGACGATTACGTCGTGAAGCCGTTCTCGTACGACGAGCTGGCGGCCCGCCTGCGGGCCCTGGCCCGGCGCGCCGAGGGAGCCGCCCGCCGGCCCGAGCCGAAGCTCGTCGCCGGGCCGATCTCGCTCGACGAGGCGGCCCGGACCGTCACGGTCCATGAGAAGCCGGTCGACCTGAGCCCGCGCGAGTTCTCACTCCTCGAGTCGCTCCTGCGCCATCCCGGCCAGGCGCTCAGCCGCGACCAGCTCCTCGACCAGGCCTGGCCGTTCGGCGTGGCCGTCACGCCGAACGCGGTCGATGCCTATGTCCACTATCTCCGGACCAAGCTCGGCTCCGAGGGTGACCGGATCGAGACCGTGCGCGGGGTGGGGTACCGTCTGAACAATGCCTGACGGAGCGGCGACGCCACTCGGCGGCGACCCGGCCGACCAGCGCGCGCTGGCGGCCGACGGCCGCCTGATTCGCGACGTCCGCCTCCGGCTCGTCCTGTGGAGCGGCCTGACGACGCTTGTCGTCCTCGCCATCCTCGGATTCGCCCTGTATGCCGTGGCCGCTCAATCCCTCGAGTCGACGGGCCGCACCCAGCTCGATGCCCGCGCCCTCGCGTTCCGCCAGCGCCCCGATCCCGGTGACGGTCCGGGCCAGGGGTTCAGCTTCGGGGGCAGCTCGTCGGGGACGTTCGCCCTGCTCGCAGACGACGATGGTGAACCCGTCGGGCGGGGAAGCCTGTCGGTCCCGGACGGCCTCCCGATCCCGGCCGGCATCGACGCCGCGCGGACAGCCGGCACGGACTTCCGGACCACCGAGATCGACGGCCTGCCCCTCCGAGTCCGGACCGAAAAGGCGAGGTCGACGACCGGCCAGATCCTGTACATCCAGGTGATCCAGGACCGCTCGGCCGAGTTGAAGACGCTCGACGCGATCCGCACCGTCCTGCTGATCGGCGGCCTCATCGTCGTCCTCGTCGCGTTCGGCTTCGGCGGCTTCTACGCGCGTCGCGCCCTGGTCCCGATCCGCGAGTCGCTCGTCCAGCAACGCGCGGCGCTCCGCCGCCAGCGCGAGTTCGCCGCCGACGCGAGCCACGAGCTGCGCACGCCCCTGACGGTGATCCGGAGCTCGGTCGAGCACCTCCGCCGGAACCGCGGCGAATCGACGGCGGCTACCGAAGCCCTCGACGACATCGATGCCGAGGTCGGCCACCTGACCTCGCTCGTCGAGGACCTCCTGCTCCTGGCCCGCTCCGACTCGGGCGCGATCAGCCTGACCCGCCTGCCCGTCGATCTCGGCGACATCGCCGCCGACGGCGCCGGCGCCCTCGTCAAGACGGCGGCGGCCCGCGGCGTCCAGCTCAGCCTGGACCCGGAGCCGGTGATGGTCGAGGGCGACCAGGCACGTCTCCGCCAGCTGACCGTGATCCTGGTCGACAACGCGATCCGGCACACCCCGCGCGGCGGCTCGGTCCGCGTCCGCATCCGGGGCGACCGGCGCGAGGCGCTCCTCGAGGTCGACGACGACGGTCCCGGTATCCAGCCCGAGGACATGGCCCACGTGTTCGAGCGGTTCTGGCGAGCGCCCGGGGCGGCTGCCGGCGGGACCGGGCTCGGTCTCGCGATCGCGAAGTCGATCGTCGACCTTCACGACGGCCGGATCACGGTCTCGAATCGTCAGGAGGGCGGCGCCCGATTCACGATCCGCCTGCCCGCCGCCGGGGTGCCGCCCGCACCCGCGACCGAGACCGGCGGCGTCCTCACACCGGAGCACGGCGCCTGAGTCGGACGGTCAGGCCATTCTCAGGACAGCCTCAGACGGCCGGCCGAGGATCCAGACATTCGCCACTTCCCGCAGACCGGAGAACGCACCATGACCGACGATCGCCGTCCCTCGCCGACCGACTCGACCGCATCCTTGACCCCTGCCGACGACGGACCGGCGGCGCTGCCGCCCGCGTCCACGAGCGGCCCGACCAGCTTCGCCGGCCGAATGCCGCGCAAGAGCGAGTCCCTGCGGGCGGGCGTGATCGTCGGCACGGGCCTGGTCGTGGCGCTCGGCGCGGCCGTCGCCATGGGCGCGTCACCGGCAGCGTCCGGAGCGCCGAGTGCATCCGCCGCGACGACGGTGCCCGCCGCGGGCAGCGGCTCGGATCTGCATGGCGGACCGGGCCTCATGCCCGGGGGTCCCAGCGCCGACTTCGGGCGCGGCGGCCCCGGCAAGGGCGACGGGCGCGGGTTCGGCCAGATCTCCGTGACGGCGATCTCGGGCTCGAGCGTCTCACTCGCGACCGATGACGGCTGGACCCGGACGATCACGACCACGAGCGCCACGACGATCACGCGCGGCGGCGTCGCGGCCACGCTCGCGGATCTCGCAGTCGGAGACGAGATCCACTTCCATCAGGCCCGCAACGCCGATGGCACCTACACGATCACCGCCATCGAGATCGTCCTGCCCCACGCAGTCGGCACGGTCACCGCAGTCGGCGCCGACACGATCACGATCACCCGGCGCGACGGCACGAGCCAGACGATCACCACGACCGGGACCACGACCTACCGAACCGGCAAGGCGGCCGGCACCCGGGCCGACGTGAAGGTCGGGACCGTCATCGTCGCGACCGGCGAGAACGCATCGGACGGCACCCTCACGGCCACATCGGTGGACGTCCGCCTGCCGCACGTCCAGGGGACCGTCACCGCGACGACCGCCGACACGATCACGATCACCGGACGGGACGGCACCACGGTCACGATCCACGTCTCCTCGGGCACGACGTTCCAGGTCCCGGGCGTCGCGGCGGCAACCCTTGCCGACGTCAAGGCCGGCATGGCGATCGGCGTCGCCGGCACCGCGCGGGCCGACGGCTCGATCGACGCGACCGAGGTCCACGCCGGCAAGTTCGGCGGCCGCGGCCACGACGGCATCGACCCCGATGGCACCGGGCCGGACGCCTCGTCCGCGCCCGACGCCTCGACCGGCACGGACGGCTGATCGGCGCGCCAGTTCCAAGCCAGCACCCAGCCGCGGGCGGGGGGGAACGCCCCCCCCGGCTGGGGGCCCACCCCCCCCGGGGCCCTCGACTGTCCTGGCAACGGTCGGCCATCCCGCCCTGGCCGGCGACCCGTCTCAGGACCTTCTCACCGGCGAGGCGTCTCATTCGGGGTGACACGAACCGCCTGCCCGTGACCGGAGAACCCGTGATGACCCCCGACGACCGCAACCAGACCACCGATCCCTCACCCGCCGATCCGTTCGGCCGATCCAGCGCGGCGTTGCCGCCCGCGACCGACTGGACCAGCGCGACGCGAGAACCGGTCCGCCCGGTCTCCGGCTGGGAGTCGCCCTTCCTTTCCGGTTCGCCGGCCACGTACCTGGCGCATCCTGCCCAGCGGGTCCAGCCCGCGTCCGGGTCGGGGCGGCGCAGGACGGTCGGGACCGTCCTCGGTGCCGCGCTGCTGTCGGCGGTGCTGGCGTCGGGATCGACCGTCGCGATCGTCGGCCTGATCGCTCCGGCGGCTGCTCCCCCGGCAGCCGCGTCGGTCACGCCCAACGCCAAGGTCACGACGACCGGCGCCACGACGACAGTCGAGCAGACCGACATCACCGGCGTGGTCGCCGCGGTTCGCGACTCGGTCGTGACCCTGACCTCGGAGATCACGACGACGCGCGGCCGGTTCGGCGGAACGGCGACCGGGATCGGGACCGGGATCGTCCTCACGTCCGACGGATACGCTCTCACGAACCGCCACGTCGTCGAGGGGTCGCAATCGCTGAAGGCCACGATGGCAGACGGTACGGAATACCCGGCCACGGTCGTGACGATGCCGGACACCGAGGATCTGGCGCTCGTGAAGATCGACGCGACCGGCCTGAAGCCCGCCTCGATCGGCAACTCCGGTGTCGTCAAGGTCGGCCAGGCCGCGATCGCGATCGGCAGCCCGCTCGGGACGTACACCGAGACGGTGACGAAGGGGATCATCTCCGCGCTGGATCGGACGATCACGGTTCAGGACGAGCAGACCGGGCGACCCGTCACCCTGACCGGCCTGATCCAGACCGACGCCGCGATCAATCCCGGCAACAGCGGTGGACCGCTCCTGAACGTGGCCGGTGAGGTCGTCGGCGTCAATACCGCGACCGCGTCGAGCGCCGAGGGGCTCGGCTTCGCGATCCCGATCAAGGAAGCGGCCAGCCTGATCGCCCAGGCCCGAGCGGCTTCGATCGCCTAGCTCGCCGAGACTCCGCGGCCGGCGATCAACGCGGCCTGTTCGGCGATGATCACATCCTCGCGCGCGCTGATCCGGACGAGCGCCGGCCCGCGTCCGCCGTCGTCGATGGAGTCGGCGGTCTCGGGCTCCGTGTCGGCGCCGATCCTGTCACCAAGGGTCGGTTCGATCCCCAGGATGGCGAGGCGCCCGACGATCCGGCCCCGGATCGACCCGGCGTGGGCTCCGATCCCGCCGGTGAAGATGACCGCGTCCAGCCGGTCGAGGGCCGTCGCCGCCGCCGCGATCCCGGCGGCAGCTCGCCGGATGAAGACCGCCAGGGCGAGGGCAGACGCCGCGTCGCCGTCGGCCTCGGCCGCCAGAAGGACCCGAACGTCGGAGGAACGACCCGACAGACCGAGCAGCCCTGAGCGGTGATCGAGGTCCTCGGCGAGCTCGTCGGCCGACCGGTGCCCGTCGCGAAGGAGCCGGAGAAGAATCCCTGGATCGAGGGAGCCGGCGCGGGTCCCCATGACGAGGCCTTCCAGCGGGGTCATCCCCATCGATGTCTCGACGGACCGTCCGCCGTCGACCGCCGTCACCGAGCAGCCGTTGCCGAGATGGGCGACGACGATCCGCAGACCCCCGATCGGCCGCCCGAGGAGTTCGGCTGCCCGACGCGTCGCCCACTCCACCGACAAGCCGTGAAATCCGTACCGACGGACGCCCCACTCTTCGCCCCAGCGGGTGGGCACGGCATAGCGGATCGCGTCCTCGCGCAGGACCGCGTGGAACGCCGTGTCGAACGAGGCCACGTGGGTCGCTCCCGGGAGTGCCGCCCGCCCGGCCCGGATTGTCGCGGCGGCCAGGCCGTTGTGGAGGGGCGCGAGGTCCGCGAGCCCGTCGATGGCGGCCAGCACATCGTCGTCGATCTGGACCGGACCACTGAACCGGGTCCCGCCGTGGACCACCCGATAGCCGACCGCCTCGATCGTCGCCGGGTCGACATCGGGTGTCAGGCCGTCGACGGTCTCCGCCACGACAACCCCGATGTCCGCTCCTCGGCTGGCGTCGGCCCCGAGCTGGACTTCGATCGTGGCCAGAGGGTCACGGCCGGGCGGCTCGAGGACGACCGCCTTGAGCGTGCTCGAACCGGGGTTCAGGACGAGGACGCGCATCGTCGTCGCCCGGCTCAGCCGGGCCAGACCCAATCGCGGATCTCGGCCGGGTCGTCGCCGATCTCACGGGCGTGCGTCCGGGCCGCCTCGCGCGCGGCGACCATCCGCGCCCGGGCCTCGGCCGCCCGAGGGCCAAGGCCCGGCACCCGGTCGATCACGTCCATCACCAGGTGGAATCGATCAAGGTCGTTGCGCATCACCATGTCGAACGGGGTGGTGACCGTGCCTTCCTCCTTGTAGCCGCGGACGTGGAGGTTCGCGTGATTCCGACGACGATAGGTCAGGCGGTGGATCAGCCAGGGATAGCCGTGGTAGGCAAAGACGACCGGGCGATCCTCCGTGAACAGCGCGTCGAAGGCCTCGTCGGACAGGCCGTGCGGATGCTCGCTCTCGGGCTGGAGACGCATCAGGTCGACAACATTGACGAACCGGACGCGGACGTCCGGAAGCTCGGCGCGCAGGATCGCCGCGGCGGCCAGCGCCTCGAGGGTTGGCACGTCGCCGGCGCAGGCGAGGACCACGTCCGGCTCGCCGACGCCGCTGCCCGCCCACGCCCACGTCCCGATGCCGGCGGCGCAGTGATCGATCGCCTCGTCCATCGCGAGGAACGTCGGCGCGGGCTGCTTGCCGGCCACGATGACGTTGATGTAGTGCCGCGATCGGAGGCAGTGATCCGCCACCGACAGGAGCGTGTTCGCGTCCGGCGGCAGGTAGACCCGGACGACCTCGGCCTTCTTGTTCACGACATGGTCGATGAAACCCGGATCCTGGTGGCTGAACCCATTGTGATCCTGGCGCCAGACGTGACTCGTGAGGAGGTAGTTCAAGGACGGAATGGGCCGCCGCCACGGGATCTCGCGGGTCATCTTCAGCCACTTCGCGTGCTGGTTGACCATCGAGTCGACGATGTGGATGAACGCCTCGTAGCAGTCGAACAGGCCGTGCCGGCCGGTCAGCGTGTAGCCCTCGAGCCAGCCCTGGCAGTTGTGCTCCGAGAGCATCTCGACGACCCGCCCGGTCGGCGCCAGGCCGTCGTCACTCGCGAGGATCTCCTCCTGCCAGACCCGATCGGTGGCCTCGAAGACCGCGCCGAGCCGGTTCGAGGCGGTCTCGTCGGGGCCGAAGATCCTGAAGGTCGTCGGGTTGGCCCGGATCACGTCGCGGAGCCAGGTTCCAAGGACCCGGGTCGCCTCCGCCGTCCCGGACGCAGGCCGCTCGATCGCCACCGCGTATTCGCGGAAGTCGGGCAGGACCAGATCCGTCGATGCTGCGCCGCCGCCGTTCGTGATCGGGTTGGCACTCAGCCTGCGGTCGCCACGCGGCGAGAGCTCTAGGAGTTCGGACCGTGGTTTCCCATTCGCGTCGAACAGCTCGTCCGGGCGATAGCTGCGGAGCCACTCTTCGAGCAGCGCGCGCCGGTCGGGCCGGGTCCGGACGTCGCCGAACGGGACCTGGTGCGAGCGCCAGTTTCCTTCCGCCGGCTTGCCGTCGATGGTCTTCGGGCCGGTCCAGCCCTTCGGGGTGCGGAGAACGATCATCGGCCAGATCGGGCGCTCGTCGACGTCGTCGATCCGGGCCCGTTCCTGGATCGCGGCGATCGTATCGAAGGTTCGGTCGAGAGCGGCGGCGAGCGCCTGGTGGACAAGCGCCGGGTCGTCGCCGCCGACCAGGATCGGGTCGTAGCCGTGGCCCTTGAAGAAGTCGATCAGCTCGGTCTCGGGGATCCGGGCGAGGAGCGTCGGATTGGCGATCTTGTAGCCGTTGAGGTGGAGGATCGGGACCACGACCCCGTCGGTCCGCGGGCTTAGGAACTTGTTGCCGTGCCAGCCGGCGGCCAAGGGCCCTGTCTCCGCCTCGCCATCGCCGACCACGCAGAACACCACGAGATCGGGGGCATCGAACGCCGCCCCGAACGCGTGCGACAGGGCATACCCCAGCTCGCCGCCCTCGTGGATGCTGCCGGGTGTTTCGGGGGTCACATGGGACCCGATCCCGCCCGGGAACGAGAACTGCTTGAACAGCCTGGCCATGCCGGCCACGTCCATCGTGATGTCCGGATACTGCTCGGTGTACGTCCCTTCGAGCCATGCGTTGGCGACCGCCGCCGGGCCGCCGTGGCCGGGACCGATGACCCACATCGCGTTCAGGTCGCGGCCGGCGATCACCCGGTTCAGATGGGCGTTGATGAAATTGAGACCCGGTGTCGTCCCCCAGTGCCCGAGAAGCCGAACCTTGACGTGCTCCTCGAGGAGAGGCTCGCGAAGGAGCGGATTGTCGAGAAGGTAGATCTGGCCGACCGACAGGTAGTTGGCGGCTCGCCACCAGGCGTCGATCCGCTGAAGCTCCGCGGGTTCGAGGGGCACGTCCGACGACCGCGTGTCCGGAGAATTGGGCATGGCCATCGAGTCCGACCTCCTCTCGAATCGGTGGGTCGTTCGAGCCCGGCTGTTCGAGAGATCCAGCCTAGCGGGCCGCGAGCGGCGGGGAGAGCAACCTGTCGAAGGTTCGGTCCGCTCGGACCCCGGCAGCGGGCCGTTCGACACATCGTCCGTCGCCCAGCCACCACATAGGGTGGCCACATGGACCTGACCACGAAATACGGCCTCGACCGTCGGGATTCCCGACGAGCGACGCCGCGTTCTCAACCTGACCGCGCTCGCAGGCCCGCCGAGGTCGTTCGGATTCGACGGATCGAACCCGCCGATCAGGCCAGCCTGCAGTCGTTCTATGCCGGGCTGTCCGAGGAGAGCCGTCGAACGCGCTTCTTCGGCCCGACGGCCGGGATCGGCGGCCCACAGTCGAGCTGGTTCTGTACCCCCGACCACGACCACCGCGAGGGATTCGTGGCGATCATGGCGTCCTCCGCGGGTCCCGACCGCCTGGTCGGCCACGTGTGCGTCGAACCGGACGGCCCCGGCAGCGCCGAGGTCGCCGTCGCCGTCGCGGACGACCTGCGCGGTCGAGGGATCGGGCGACGTCTGGTCGAGTGGGCGGTCGCCTGGGCCCGGCTCGAGGGGCTCGCGACGCTGACAGCGACGGTGCTCGCGGGCAACCCGGCGATCAACCGCCTCCTTGCCGATCTGGGCCTGCCGAGCACCTCTCGACCGATCGGCGCCGGCGTTGTCGAGATCCAACTCGATCTCCGGTCCGGGATCTGACGCGCCGCTTCGGTCCATTCGGCCCGCCGCGACGTGACCTCCGACCGTCGCGCCGGTCGGCTCACCGGGGCGATCCTCGAGGCGATGCCGGCATCCGTCGCTCGTCAGGGCCCGCCGGCGCACGGGAGGTCTGGTCATGAAGCGAATCCTGCTGGCCTACGACGGCGGCGAGCCCGCCCGTCGAGCCCTGAATTCGGCCGTCGAGCTCGCGACGAAGTTCGGAGCCTCGGTCGGCGTCATCAGCGTCGTCCCGGTCCGGACGACCCCGATGGGCGGTGTCCCATGGGACGACCGCCAGGTCCACGAGGATGCCCTGCGCGATGCGCAGGCCCGTCTCCGCGAGCACGGCATCGAGGCCGAGCTGATCGAGCCGTACGGCGACCCCGCAACGACGATCGAGCGGATCGCCGCCGAGCGGTCGTACGACACGATCGTGATCGGGTCGCGCGGCCAGGGCGCGCTCGGCCGGTTCCTGACCGGCAGCGTCAGCCAGCACGTCGCGAGCCATAGCGACGCCACGGTGATCGTCACCCACTGATCGCCGACTCGCTCCACAGGTGACCTGATGGATGAACCCTTCAACCTGGTCCTGTTCTCGGGGACCGACGACAAGCTGACCGCCGCCGCGGTGCTGAGTGCCGGAGCGGCCGCCCTCGGCCGACCGGTCAACATCTTCCTGCAGTACTGGGCCCTCGACGCGTTCCGGACCGACCGGATCGGCCGCGCGCACGGGCTCGCCCCGGAAGCCGGCGAGGAGGGCCTACGCCACGTCCGGGCCCTCGCCGCGGCCGGCCAGCAGCCCTGGGCCGAGACGTTCCGCCAGGTCAAAGCCCTCGGCGGCGTCGACATCGAGGCGTGCTCGCTCTCGATGGACCTCCTCGGCATCGAGCCCGGGGATCTCGATCCCCTCGTCGACGGCGTCGAGGGCATCACCACGTTCCACCTCAACGCCGGCAACGGCCAGGTGGTCTTCATCTGACCCGCTCCGCCCAGCCGGGCGCCACCAGGAGACATGCCATGGCCATCGTCCAGATCGACCGGACCCTCGATGCTCGCGGGCTGGCCTGTCCGATGCCGATCGTCAAGACCGCCCAGCTCATGAAGCTGATGGTGGCCGGCGAGACCCTCGAGGTCGTCACCACTGACGCCGGCTCCATCAAGGACTTCGAGGCCTGGTCGCGCACGACCGGCAACGTCCTCCTCGAATCCAGCTCCGACGCGGCGGTCTATCGCTTCGTCCTGCAGAAGGTCGCACGGTGAATGCCATGACCGTCGTCGCCGAACCCCCTGTCATCGCCAATCCGGCGGTGGCTGGACCACCGCAGATCGAGGTCGACCCCGGGCCCGCGGACGCACCCGTGGAGGTCCGGACACGGGCGATGGTCATCGTCAACTGGTCCGGCGAACTCGACCGGATCTGGCCGACCTTGATCCTGTCGTCGGCCGCTGCCGCGTCGGGCGTCCAGTGCAAGGTCTTCGTGACCTTCTGGGGCCTGCTCCCGTTCGTCAAGGACGGCGTCCGGATCACCGGCGACAACTGGAAGCAGCGCATGCTTTCGGCGATGAACCGACCCGGAATCGATCACCTGAAGCTGACCAAGATGAACTTCCTGGGGATGGGCCCCTGGATGATGGGAACCCTTCGCAGGCAGTACCAGATCGCATCCCCGCGCGATCTCCTCGAGGCCTGCCAGGCCCTCGGCGTCGAGTTCATCCCATGCCAGATGTCGATGGACATGTTCGGCCTCAAGCGTGAACACCTGATCGACGGGATGGGTGAGCCGGCCGGAGCCGCGACCGCCATCGAGATCATGACCGAGGCCGATGCCTCCCTTTTCATCTAGTGCCCACGAGCCCGAGGACGACGTCGTCCTCGAAGGAAGGAACCACCGCCATGCTCGATATCAAGCCCGCGCCGGTCGCCGAGGCTCCGGCCAACGAGGCGCCGATCGCGCGCACGATCGACGCGCGCGGGAGCTATTGCCCGGGTCCGCTGATGGAGCTGATCCGGGCAATTCGCGAGGGCCAGGTCGGTGATGTCCTGGCGGTTCGCTCGGCCGACAAGGGCAGCCGGGCCGACATCCCCAAGTGGATCGAAAAGGCAGGCCATCGCCTGATCGGCATCACGGCCCGCGACGGGTTCGACGAGATCGTCGTCGAGAAGCGGCGCTAGGCCGACCGATGGACCGCACCCTCATCCTCGGTGGCGGCGTCGGCGGGACCCTCACCGCCAACCTCCTCGCCCGCAAGCTCCGTCACCAGCTCAAGGCCGGGACGGCCACGATCACCGTGGTCGACCTGACCGGCGATCATGTCTATCAGCCCGGCTTCATGTACATCGCGATGGGCGGCGAGCGAGCCTCGAACCTCCATCGCCCCGAGCGCAGCCTGCTCGATAACCGGGTGGCCCTCGTCGTCGGGACCGCGGTCCGGGTCGATGAGACGGCCAAGACGGTCGAGCTCGCCGACGGACAATGCCTGGCCTGGGATCACCTCGTCCTCGCGACCGGCTCGCGGATCGTGCCCGAGTCGATCAAGCACTTCGGCACCGAGGCCCACCACTTCTACAGCGCCGACGCGGCCGTCGCCCTGCGCGCCGCCCTGGACCGGTTCAACGGCGGGCGGATCGTGATCGGCATCGCCGGCATGCCGTACAAGTGCCCGCCGGCCCCGCTCGAGGTCGCCTTCCTGATCGAGAGCGAGCTCCGCGTGCGCGGGCTGCGCGATCGGGCAACGATCGAGTTCTGCTCACCGATCGGCCGGGCCTTCACCATCGAGAGCGTGTCGGACATGGCGACCCCGATCCTCGAGGAGAAGGGCATCGAGCTCCACACGTTCTTCAACGTCGAGGCGATCGATCGGGACCGCAAGGTCGTCGTCAGCCTCGAGGGCGAGGAGCTCGCGTACGACCTCCTGATCCTCGTCCCGCCCCACAAGGGCCAGCAGTTCCTGATCGACTCGGGCCTTGCCCCGGCGCCCGGCGGCTGGTTGCCGACCGATCGAGAAACGCTCCAGGTTGGCGGTCGGAGCCACGTGTTCGCGCTCGGTGATGCCACCGACCTGCCCCTCTCGAAGGCGGGCTCGACGGCCCACTTCGAGGCGCCCGTCGTGGCCGAACGGATCGCGGCTGCCGTCCTCGGCCGGGAACCGTCCGGCAAGCACGCGGCGTACCACGGCAAGGTCATGTGCTTCTTCGAGATCGGCGATGGCAAGGGCACGATGCTCAGCTTCGACTACGACCATCCGCCCAAGCCGCCGACCCCGAACCGCTTCTGGCACCTCGGCAAGATCGTCTTCAACAAGACGTACTGGCACACGGTCCCGAAGGGCCGTGTCTGACCATCCGTCCAGCGTCCCTCCACGGACGTCCGGCGAACCGACAAGCCCCCACTTGGGAGACGACCCGCTGACCACACCAGCGGGTCGTCGAGCATCTCAGGCGTCGTTGTTCGCTCGAACCTCGGCGCGAAGGCGGTCGCGATGGCCGGGGTGGGCGATGGCGATCAGGGCCGCGGTCCGCTCCCGGATCGAGCGCCCGAACAGCTCGGCGACCCCGAACTCGGTGACGACGGTCCGGACGTGGGCCCGGGTCGTCACGACCCCGGCGCCCGGCTTCAGGTGGGTCACGATGCGCGACACGGAGCCATCGCCAGCGGTCGACGGCAGGGCGATGATCGCCCGACCGTGCTCGGCCAGGGCGGCGCCGCGGATGAAGTCCATCTGACCACCGACCCCGCTGTACAGGCGGTCGCCGATCGAATCGGCCACGACCTGGCCCGTCACGTCCACCTCGATCGCCGAGTTGATCGCGGTCATCGTGTCGAAGGAGCGGATGATCGAGGTGTCGTTCGTGAAGTCGACCGAGCGCATCTCGACCATCGGGTTGTTGTCGACGAAGTCGTACAGGCGCTGCGAGCCCATCATGAACGCGGTCACGATCTTGCCTCGATTGCGCTCCTTGCGGGCGCCCGTGATGGCGCCGGCCTCGACGAGGTCGACGATCGCGTCGCTGAACATCTCGGTGTGGACTCCCAGATCGCGCCGATCGCGAAGGTGGAGCGCGGCGGCTGACGGGATCGCGCCGATCCCGAGCTGGAGGGTTGCCCCGTCGGGGACCAGCTCGGCCACGAATTCGCCGATCCGGCGTTCGACGTCGCCGATCACCGGCTGGTGGAGCTCGTGGGGTGCCTGATCGACCTCGACCGCGAGATCGATCTCGTTCACGTGGATGAAGCTCTCGCCGAGCGTCCGCGGCATCGCCCGGTTGAACTGGACGATCACCGTCCGGGCCGTCGCGATCGCGGCGTGCATCGCCTCGACCGACACGCCCAGCGAGCAGAAGCCGTGGGCGTCGGGCGGGGTGGCGTTCACGAGGACGGCATCGAGCGGCAGCACGCCGGATCGGAACAGGCGGGGCACGTCCGACAGGAAGACCGGGACGTAGTCGGCCCGCCCGTCGTTGACGGCGGGCCGCGCGTTCGGGCCGATGAACAGCGCCCGGTGCCGGAAGTGAGGCGCCATGGCCGGCGCGAGGTGCGGCCCGGGGCCCTCGGTGTGGAGATGGACCATGCCGACGTCGCGGAGTTCGGGCGCCCGCTCGACGAGGGCGGCGAGGAGGACCTCTGGCGTCGCCGCGGCGCAGTGGAGATAGACCTGGTTGCCGCTCCGGATTCCGGCGACGGCCTCCTGGGGTGTCACGATCTGCATGGACGTCAGTCTGGACGAGCCGGCTGGTCCGGGTCGAGGGTCCGGAGCGCCCGATGTCGCGGGGCCGCTCGGCCCGTGAACGTCAGTCGGCCGCGAATGCCGCGAGGACCGCGTCCCCGATCCGATCGGCGAAGTCCGCGTCCAGCGTTCCGCCGAAGGCGAGGCGGAAGTACACCGGCCCGACGAGGAGCTCGGTCGCGATCGAGGCGTCCGCATCGGGACGCAGGTCGCCGCGGGCGATCCCGCGCTCGATCACGCGGGCGATCTCGGCCCGACGATGGGCCACGACAGTCGCCCGGAACCGGTCGCCGATCGCCGGATTACCCGCGATCTGCGAGAGCATCGCCCGGATGACCGGCCCCCACGGCGTCGCGACGATCGCATCGAGGGGATTGTGCGTCGCGGCGCGCAGCTCGGCCCGGGTGTCGCCGACATCGGCGATGTCGAGGTGCGGCGCGGCCAGTTCGAGGACGACCTCCAGGGTCAACGCCTCCTTGGACGCCCAGCGCCGGTAGATCGTCCCCTTGCCGACGCCGGCGCGGGCCGCGACATGCTCCAGGCGGAGACGGGTGAAACCCTGCTCGACGAGCAGCGCGCGGGTCGCATCCAGAATCGCCTGGTTGGCTTGCCCACTGCGTGGCCGGCCGGGTCGGCGCGAGACCGGGTCGTGGTCACCGTTCGGCTTCTCGTTCTGACCGAAGGTACCGCCTGAGCGCGCTTGTTTCGGAACCATGATTGCTGATACGATACGGTCCGTACCGTTTCATGGCAAGGAGCCATTTTCAGATGTTGAATTCCCAGCAGGTCCTCGAGCGCATCGAGGAAGCCCAGACCACGACCCCATTCTGCGAAGAGTGCGGCATGCCGACGACGATCTCCGAGCGCGACGCCACCTTGTGGCTCGTGTGCACGAGTGTCGCCCAACCGCGCAGCCGCATCCGGTCGCTGCTCACTCTCGAATTCGCGACGCTGCACACCCGCCGCCAGGTCGTCGAGCTCGACCGCGCCGCCTGACGACCGGGCGGCCCCGCCCCGCCCCGCCCCGCCCCGCCGAGGAGTAGGCTGCGCGTCGATGAGCACCTGCCCGCACCTCTGGGAACCGCGATCGATGCCGCCGGCCGAAGCCGTTTGCGCGGCGTGCGTGGAGCTCGGTGACGAGTGGGTCCATCTGCGCCAGTGCCAGACCTGCGGTTCGGTCGGCTGCTGCGATATGAGCGTCAACAAGCACGCCTCGGGCCACTTCGCGGCGACCGGTCACCCGGTGGCGCGCTCGATCCAGCCCGGCGAGGCGTGGCGCTGGTGCTACGCCGACGAGGCGATGGACGACCCTGAAGAGCTCGAGCTCGAGGGGGCGGATCTCGGCTGAGGTGGTGGCGCCCCCGCTGGGATTCGAACCCAGGACCTTCCGCTTAGAAGGCGGTTGCTCTGTCCACTGAGCTACGGGGACCGGACGCGGCCAGTCTACGCACAGCTCGCCTCGTGCGCGACCGCGCTCGGGGCGGGGTCCGGCGAGGCGCGGGTCGAACCGCGGCGAACGGACCACCGGCGACGGGACCTCCGTCCCGGGGTCCGGCCCGCGGGCGAGCGCTACGGTGCGGGCGATGACAACCCTCCGCCTGCCCCTCGCCGAGACGCGCGCGCGCCGCCGGCCCTGGGTGACGAACCGGACCATCCGCCGCGTGACCGCCGACGCGCACGCGATGCTGGCACTCGGGCTCGTGCTGACCGCGATGCTCGTCGCGGCGGTCGGTCAACGGGACGATGTCGGGCGTGTGGCAGGGATCAGCATCGAATTCCTCGCGGCCCAGCTCCTCGCCGCCGCTGTCGGCCCACACCTGCGCCCAACGCTCACCCAGCGGACGGTCATCTCGTTCGTCCGATTCACCCTTGCGATTCTGTATGTCGCGGTCGTCACCAGCCTCGTCCGGACCGGCGAGTACCGTCCGACCGCCGCCCTGTTCATCCCGATCGTCGCGCTGGCCGCCGCCCAGGGCAACCGCCATGCCCTGCTCGTCGG
>JANLYK010000592.1:0-2775 GCA_031365595.1 Chloroflexota bacterium
CATCGACAGGGCTCCGGCGGCCACTCGGGCGAGGACCCGCGCCCGCTGCTGTTCGCGTGCCGTCATCGTGATCGTCTCCATGACTGGAGACTGACAAATTCACTCGGCAGTCCGGACTGACAGAATCACTTGGCAACGACACGCTGAGCGCAGCCGTCTCAAGCGCCTCTGGTAGACTCCGCCCCCGACATGGGACCCCTTGCCGCCGTCGAACGCTTCCTCGAACGGCTGTTCGAGCGCCAGACCGCGCGGCTGTTCCGGACCGCCATCCGGCCGGTCCAGGTCCAGCGTCGGCTCGAACGGGCGATGGAGGCCAACCGCGTCCGAGACGGCGCCCGGACGGTGGTCCCGCATCGCTTCCTGATCCGGATCGTGCCTGACGAGATGACGGCCCTGCGGATCTCGGCGCCGGACCTGGCTCCGTCCCTGGCCGACGGCGCCCTCGCGTTCGCCCGGAGCCACGGTTACACCCTCCTCGATCGGCCGATTGTCACGCTCCGGCCCGATTCGACCGTGCCACCGGGGGACATCGTCGTGGACGCAGGGGACCCGTTCGAGCCCGAGCCCGAGCCCGAGGCCGACAGCGGCGGCGGCGATCTTGCCGGCAGCGACCACGAAGCCGAGCCCAAGGGCTCGGATCCCCGGGATCTCGTCGCCAGCGGAGATGGCCTCGCCGGACATGGTTCGGCCGTGCCGGGGCCCAACGAGCCGAACGCGGCCCGCCCGACGCCAGCCTCGATCGAGCACACCGCGGTCTTCGTCGTCCCGGGCGCCGAGGGACCGCGGGCCACGATTCGCGAGATCAGGCCGGATCGCTCGAGCCGGACGATCGAGTTCGACGGTCGGCCGATCACGATCGGCCGGGCCCCCGACAACGGCCTGGTCGTCCGCGACGGGCGGGCGTCCCGGCACCACGCCCGGATCGACGGCCGGCGCGGCACGCTCGTCCTGACCGATCTCGGAAGCACGAATGGCTCGTTCGTCAACGATCGCCAGGTCGAGTCGATCGCGCTGGGGGAGGGCGACCGGATCCGGATCGGGACGACGAGCCTGATCGTCGAGGCGGTTCGCCTCGCCGGCCCCGGTCCGACGACCGGTTCGACCGGAGCCCCGCCGGCCGGACACCCCGCCGGCGACGTGGAGGCCGGCTTATGGACCCGTTCCTGATCACGGTCTGGGTGGTCCGGCTTCTGTTCCTGGGCCTGCTCTATCTGTTCCTGTTCCGGATCGCCAAGGCCCTCGTCGGCGACCTTCGGGCGGCGGCCCGGGAGCCCGGCGCAGAGCTCGGACGCCTCGTGGTTGTCGCGTCACCGGAGGGCGAGCCCGCCGAGGGGACATCGCTCGCCCTCGACGCGATCGCGACGATCGGGCGCGACGTCAACAACGCGATCGTGGTCGAGGACATGTTCGCCTCGGCCGAGCACGCGATCCTGACCTTCCGTGGCCGGGCCTGGTATGTCGAGGACCTCGGCAGCACGAACGGAACCTTCGTCAACGGCGCGCCGGTCGAGGGCGTCGCCCCGCTCGGGTTCGGCGACGTGATCCAGGTGGGCCAGGTTCGCCTCCGCCTTGAGCGACCGCGCGCCGATCGGTCGCGCCGATGACCGCCGGCGCTGCCCGGCTCCCGTCGATCCTCGGTCCGATCCGTCCGCGGCCGCGCGGTCGCGAGACCCGTCTCCTCGCCCTCGTCGCGATCACGATCCTCGTCGGGAGCGTGTCCCTCGAACTCGCGCCGCGGGTCGCCGACCCGGGCGAATCGCAGGGCTTGAGCCTGGCCAATCCGCTCCACATCGCGATCTACCTCGGCCTGCTCGGGATCGCCCATCTCGTCCTGATCCTGTCCGGCCGGCGGATGGACCAGGTGCTCCTGCCCGCGACGGCAATGCTCGGCGGGATCAGCCTCCTACTGATGGAGCGCCTGCCCCAGTCGATCGTGTCCCAGACGGTCGGGCCCTGGAAGCTCGGGCTGGGCGACGTCCAGCTGGCGTGGCTGGTGCTCTCGTTCAGCCTCGCTACGGCCCTCGCCGTCACGGTCCGGAGCGATCGCTGGCTGCGCCTCTACAAGTACACCTGGGCGGCCGCCGGGGTCGCCCTCCTCGTCGCCACCTACTTCCTCGGCGACGAGATCAACGGTCAGCGGTTGAGCCTCAGCCTCGGCCCGATCAGCGGACAGCCGGCCGAGATGCTCAAGGTCATCCTCGTCGTGTTCCTCGCCGGATACCTGTCCGAGTACAGGCCGCTCCTGGTCGAGGAGTCCACGCGGATCGGTCCGATTTCGCTGCCGCCGGTACCGTTCCTGGTGCCGATGGCGGCAATGTGGGCCATTGCCCTGGGCCTGGTCATCGTCCAGCGCGATCTCGGCGCGGCCCTCCTCTTCTTCACGGTCTTCCTGTTCCTGCTCTACGCCGCAACCGGGCGGCCAGGCTACGTCGTGGTCGGCGTGGTCCTGTTCCTTGCCGGATCGTTCGTCATGTACCGCCTCGTCGGGACGGTGCAAACCCGCGTGGACATCTGGATCGACCCGTTCAAGGATCCGAGCGGCGACGGCTACCAGATCGTCCAGTCGCTGTACGCCTTCGCCCGCGGCGGATTGCTCGGGACGGGCCTCGGGGCGGGCCTGCCGACGGTGGGCGGCAACCTGCCGATCCCGGCGATCCACACCGACTTCCCGCTGGCAGCGCTGGGTGAGGAGCTCGGCCTCGTCGGGATCCTCGCGATCCTCGGCCTGTTCCTCGTCGTCGTCCAGCGCGGGCTGCGGATCGCCGCCTCGGCGGC
>JANLYK010000002.1:0-1787 GCA_031365595.1 Chloroflexota bacterium
CCGCCGGACCGGCCGGGTGCGCCCTTGACGACCGCATCGAGCTCCATCAGGCCGTCGATCGCCGCGATCAACTCGTCCGGGTGCCACTTGCGGGCCTGCTCGGCCAGGCGCCGCGCCCGGAACTCGTTCTTGATCCCCATCGCGAGCGCCGCCGCGGCCAGGGACTTCGCGCCCGGCATCCGGTCGAGCAGTTCGAGCAGCTCTCGGATCCGACGGTGGAGGACGACGATGACCACCGGCTCGGGCATCGACTCGGCGAGGGTGTCGAGCAGGCGCAGGGCCTTGCCTGCGTCGCGCTCGGCGACGGCGTCGGCGAGGGCCCACGCGCTGCCGGGGACCGCTTCCGCGACGAGCGCCCGGACATCGTCGACGGAGACTGACGCGTCAGGCCGGTACAGCCCGAGCTTGTCGATCTCCATCGACGCGCGGCGGGTCTGATCGCGCCGCTCGGCGTCACCCTCGCGGACGAAGCCGCCGATCCGGGTCGCGATCTCCTTGGCTGCGCCCGGCGCCAGCCGAATGCCGCGCTCGTTGGCCTCGGTGTCGATCCAGGCCGCGAGCATGCCCTCCTTCGGCGACTGGACCGCTTCGACCTTACCGCCGACGCCCTTGATCGCCTCCGCGAGCTTCGTCTGCGCGGGGTACTTCGCCCCGCTCTGGGCCTGCTCGACGATGACCAGGGCGTTGCCGTCCGCGACCAGCCCGATGACCGCGAGGAGCGCGTCGCGATCCTCCGTCCGGACCGACAGCGCGCCGGCGTTGAGCACGACAGCGAGGGTCCCGCCGCCGAACATGACCGGCGTCGCGACCCGGCCGTGGAGCTCGGCGATCTGGGCGGCCGCACCGTTCCGGGAGCCGCGCAGGAGCCACCGCTCCAGGGACTCGCCACCCGCCGCGACGTGGCTCGCGAAGCGCGCGATCACCCGATCGATCGTGAAGTCGTCGTCGCCAAAGACGTACGCGGTGTTGGCCTGGGTCATCCGCTCGATGGTATCCCGCAGCCGAACGCGACGGTCGGGATCGGGAGGGGAGGAGGGACATTCCGCGGGGCCTCGCCGGCCGCGACGCCGGCGTACGCCATCTGCCGACCCGGGACCACCGGACGGGCGACCGCGCGGGCCCCCGACGTCGCCACCCGGATCGTGCCCGCCGGATCGATCGTCATCGTCACCGAACCGTCGGTGTCGGTTCTCAGGACTCGTGCCCCCGTCGCCGCGACGCGCTCGATCGTTGATCGGGCCGGGTGGCCGTACGGGTTGTCCGCGCCGGCCGACACGACCGCGATCCGGGCGCGGACCGCATCGAGGAACGTCGAGGTGGTCGCCGTTGCGCTGCCGTGGTGAGCGACCTTGAGGATGTCGACCGACGGCAGGCCACGCTGGACGAGGATCGGATCCACGTCGTCCTCGACATCGCCCGCCAGGAGGAAGCGACGGCCGGCGACCTCGCCGAGCAGGACGATCGAGACGTCGTTGATCGCCCGGCCCGCGTTCGGTGGCTCCGGCGGCACGCGACCGGGGTCCGGCCACAGGACGCGCAGCCGGATGTCGTCGAGCGCGATTCGTGCGCCCGTCGCGAGCGTACCGATCGGCAGCGCCCGATCCGTGGCCAGGTCGCGGGCGAATGCCGCGTAGCCGGGGCCGCGACCGCGCATCCCGCTCTCGAACACGCGCCCGATCCGATATCGCTCGAGGAGCAGCGGCAGACCGGCGACATGGTCCTCGTGCGGGTGGGTGAGAACGAGGATGTCGATCCGACGGTCCCACGGCGGAAGGCGTCGGTCCAGC
>JANLYK010000534.1:0-4904 GCA_031365595.1 Chloroflexota bacterium
ACCCGGACGCCCAGTGCGAGCCGGCGCCGGCCGAGTCCCACCCTCCGACGCGACGCGAGGTGCAGCCCGATCGTCAGCACGAGGGCCGGGATCAGCAGGAGCAGCGCGGTCGGGCTGTCGAAGCCGATGCCCATCAGGCGCCGCCCCCGGGCCCCGGTGCGGGTCGCCGGATCCGCCCGGTGAGGCTCCGCCAGGTTCGCTGGACCGCGTCGCGGTGATACAGCGACCACTCGACGCACAACGCGATCAGGACGAGCAGCACGATCGGGATCCACAGCTCGTCGCGGGCGTTGGGTCGGGTCGCGACGGGATCCGCGGCGCCGCCGGGGGCCGCCGAGGCGCCGGGCACGGGACGGGCCGCGCCGAGATCGACGAGGACGCGCTCCGGTCCTGGCGCGATCGCCGACTCGTCGACATCGAACAGGTCCACCGCGAACCGGATCGGGGCTGCCGGGTCGATGCCCTGGGCGGGTGGGGCGCCGCTCGCGCCGGCCGAAGCCGTCGGACTGCCGCTCGCGCTCGGGGTCGGGCTGGCTGTCGGCGACCCGCTCGCCGACGGGGAGGAGGCCGGCGGAGCGATCGGGGTGGCGGTGTAGACGCCGAGCTGGTCGGTCTGGGTGTAGGTGACGCTCGGTCCTCCGGCGGCGCCCGGGAGGAGGTCGACGGCCCGTCCGTCGGGGGCCACCACGCGCAGTCCGACCATGCCGCTCGGGATCGACAGGACCACCGGCTCGCCGGGCTTGACGGCAGCCGCCGGCGCCGCCGATCCGCCGAGCAGCTCGCCGGTCAGGTTGGCGAGGAGGATCGGAAACGCGACCTGGAGCGGCAGGTCGGACTGGCGCGGCTCGAAGGCGAGGACAGCGGCCGGCAAGCCCGCCCGGACGCCGGAGTAGAGGAGGGGAGCGCCCTTGGGCCCCGGGATCACACTCCGCGCCCAGGCGGGCAGGACGAGTTGGCGAGCCTCCGCGATGTGGGTCGTTGTGAGGTCGACGTAGCGCAGGATCGGCTCGTCGCTGCCGAGCGTCGCGATGCCCGGGTTCTTGAGCGTGCCGGTCACCTCGCCCAGGCCGCTCGTCTTCGGCGGCGCGATCGCGAGGATCGGGGTTGCGGGCAAGGTCGCCGGCACGAAGCCCTCGAAGATGATCAGGTCCCACGCGCTGCCGTCCTTGCGCACCGCGCCGGCCGGGTACTCGGCCGGCTTCAGCCCGAAGAGGCGGGCGTGGGGCAGGTACGAGAGCGCGGTCTCGAGATACGGATCGCCCTCGCCGACAACGAGGATGTTCCGGTCCCGGCTCGGCGGCACGACGGCCCATGCTCGGTCGTCGGCCGCGAGCAGATCGGGCCTGCCGGCGCCGCCAGGATCGTCGCCGGCCACGAGCCGGACCTCGACGATCGACACCGGGTGGTCCTTGTCGCCGATGTTGTCGACGACCGCATCGGCCCGCTGTTGGGCATCGATCGTGATCGTGCGCGACTCGAGCAGCTGATCGTCCCCCCAGAACTCGAGTCGGCGGGTCGCCAGTTCGAGGTCGAGGTTCGCGACGCTCACGAAGACCGAGCTGGTGACGCCGGAACCTGTGCTCTTGACGGCGAGGGCCACGATGGCCTGGTTCCGGCTGCCCTTCGCGTCGCCCACCCGGAGAACCCGGATCGGAGCGTCCACGCGGGTGGTTGGCGGAACGGCCAGGGCCGCGTCGGTCGCGACGAGGACCTCGGCGTCACCGGACTGGATCGCGAGCTGCTGGGCGAGGGCCAGCGCGTCGCCGAGATCGCCGCGCCCGACGGACGGCCGGATCGATTCGATCGCCTGGCGGATCCGGCCGAGGTCGCTGGTGCCAGTGGCGACGATGCGGGCCGTCCGTCCGGCTTCGATCACGCTCACCTTGCCGCCGCTGGGCAGGTCCTTCAGGGCCGCGATGGCCGCCTCCTTGGCCGCGGCCAGGCGGTCCGGCTGCATGTCGGTGGCGCCCATGCTCGCGGACGTGTCCACGATCACGACGAGGTCGCGAGCGAGACCGGCCGGGCGTTCGACGAACGGACGGGCCGCCAGGAACGCGAGGATTAGGACGAGCAGGAGCTGGAGCAGGAACAGGAGGCTCCGGCGCAACTTCTGCCACGGAGCGTTCGCCTCAACGTCGGCCGCAAGGCGCCGCCACAGGAGCGTCGATGGGACGACCGTCTCGGTCCGGCGCAGGCGGAGCAGGTACATCGCAATCACGGCCGGCACGAAGAGGAGGCCGAGCAGCGCGAGGGGCGTGGCGAACGGCATCGGCGGCGCCCTAGCCGAGCACGCGTCGGCGCCGGAGCTCGGCGAAGATCAGCTCGTTGAGCGGCGTGTCGGTCGCGAGGTCCACGTACGTTGCCTGGCGGCGCGCGGCCAGGTGGGCAAAGGACTCTTTCCACGTGGCCAGTCGCTCGCGATACGCATCGATCGTGGCGAGGTCGGCGGTCACGTCGATGCTCTCGCCGGTCTCGCTGTCGACGAGGCGCAGGTCGCCCTCGAGCGGAGGATCGAGCTCGTCGGGGGAGAGGACGTGCAGGACGATCAGCTCCGAGCGGGTCGAGGCGAGCTCGCGGATCACCCGGTCGGCCGCCGGATCGAGCAGGTCGGAGATCAGGATCACGACGCCGCGGCCGGCTAGCTGGGCGGCGGCGTGCCGAGCAGCTGCCACGAGGTCGGTCGGACCGTCGGCCGGCAGGATCGCGGACAGCTCGCCGAGGAGCCGGAACACCCGGCCCGAGCCGCGCAGGGAGGTCCGCCGGCGGGCCGTCCGTCCTCCCAGCACCGACAGGGCGACCTTGTCCTCGGACGCGAGGCCGATGTAGCCGAGGGCCGCGGCCGCTCGCTTGGCGAACTGGAGCTTGTCCGGCCGGCCCGTGGCCATCGACGCCGACCCGTCGAGGAGGATCGTGATCGTCACGTCCTCCTCCTCGATGAACAGCTTCACGAACAGCTTCTCGAGTCGGGCCAGGACGTTCCAGTCGAGCTGGCGAAGGTCGTCGCCGAGGGCGTACTCGCGATAGTCGGCGAACTCGACCGACTGGCCGCGGTTGACGCTCCGACGGCCGCCCTTGAGTCCGCCCCTGACGGGGGCTCGGAGGAGCAGGAGCAGCCGTTCGAGCTGGCGCAGAAAGGCCTCGTCGAAGACGGTCTGATCGATGTCGCTGGGCAGGAACACGGGCCGGCCCGCGGCGCGCGATGCGGGCGCACCTCCGGCGCCGGGGCGCGCGGCGGCGTCCGGGACCGGGGCGCGCCCGTCCGCCAACGTCATGATTCGGCCGCCCGGATCCGGGCCTACTCGACCGCGGGCGGGGCGACGCTGTCGAGGATCGTCCGGACGACCGCCTCGGTCGTGATCCCCTCGGCCTCACCCTCGAAGTTGAGGATGATCCGATGGCGGAGGGACGGCAGGGCCACGGCCCGGACATCGTCGACCGATACGTTGAACCGGCCGTCGAGCAGGGCGTAGATCTTGCCGGCGGTCACGAGGGCCTGGGCGCCGCGCGGCGATCCGCCATAGCGGACGTACTCCTTGACGAGACCCGGTGCGCGCGGCTGGTCCGGATGAGTCGCCGACAGGACGCTGACGGCGTAGGCCGTGATGTGCGGTGCGATCGGGACGGCCCGGGCCAGTCGCTGCATCTCGACGATCTCGGCGGCAGTCGCGATCTTCTGGGCGCTGACGCTCTCGGAGCCCGTCGTGCGGTCCATGATCGTGACGAGATCGGCCTCGGACGGGAACGGGACCATGACCTTGAACAGGAACCGATCGAGCTGGGCCTCGGGCAGGGGATAGGTGCCCTCCATCTCCAGCGGGTTCTGGGTCGCAAGGACGAAGAACGGGGCGTCGAGCGGGTAGCGATTGCGGGCGACGGTGACCTGGTGCTCCTGCATCGCCTCGAGCAGGCTGGACTGGGTCTTGGGCGTGGCACGGTTGATCTCGTCGGCGAGGACGAGGTTGGCGAAGATCGGGCCGGGCTGGAACTTGAAGACCCGCTGACCGCCCTCCTCGATGAGGATGTTCGTGCCGGTGATGTCGGCCGGCATCAGGTCCGGCGTGAACTGGATCCGGTTGAACGAGCAGTCGATGACGTCGGCGATCGTCCGGACGAGCATCGTCTTGCCGAGGCCCGGCACGCCCTCGAGCAGGACGTGGCTGTTGGCAAGGAGTCCGGTCAGTGTCTGCCGCACGAGGTCGCGCTGGCCGACGATCACCCGGCCGATCTCGGCCTCGATCGCCCGGGCGCGCTCCGCGAACGCTTCGGGCGCAAGTCGTGTGGTCGGAGCGGCGGCGTCGCTGGTCGGCGAGGCGTTCATGTGGTCCTCCGGGTCGCAGTCGCGACGGGTCGAATCAATTCTTGGGATCCAGTGAGCTGAAGTAGTCGCGGACGTAGTCCTTGACCGACAGCGGCACGTAGTTCCGGTCGAGCGTCGTGAGGGCGTAGTCGTAGAAGTCGGTGAAGACCTGCTGGTATGGCGTGCGTGCCCCGTTGTTCTGGCCCTGGCCCTGCTGGTTGCCCTGCTGGGTCTGGCCGTCGCCGCCGGTTCCCGCAACGTAGGACGGGTCACCCGGCTTCCCGAGTCCGCTGAAGTCGGCGATGCTCGAGAGGTCAGGTCCGAGATCGGCGGGACGGTTCGGGTTGGTCGGGCCGGCCGGCAGGCCGTTGCCGCCCGTGCCCTGGCCGAGCGAGCGGGCACTGGAGCCACCGCCGCCCGTGGCGCCCTGACCCTGACCCTGACCTTGGCCTTGCCCTTGACCCTGGCCTTGGCCTTGCCCTTGCCCCTGGCCTTGGCCTTGGCCTTGCCCCTGCCCTTGGCCTTGGCCTTGCCCCTGCCCTTGGCCTTGGCCTTGCCCCTGCCCTTGACCCTGGCCTTGGCCTTGCCCCTGCCCTTGACCTTGACC
>JANLYK010000021.1:0-3746 GCA_031365595.1 Chloroflexota bacterium
CGCCCCGGCTCGAGGGGAATTCTCGTGGGGCGTGCACAAGTGACGATCACGGCACCAGCGGACCCTCGGCGGGCGCTAATTGCACGCCGGGCGTGCCGGATCGGACGAATTCATGGCCAAGTCGAGGTCCGAGCCAGGTCCTGCGTGCCTGGCTCATCACAGGTGCACGCGGGCCGTGCACGGTCGCGCCTCAGAGCATCACGACCGCGCTTCCCGGCGGGCGCTCGCCTCTCGCGAGGGCGGCCAGCGCGTGAACACCGGAGAACGGGAAGTCCCCCGCGAGATCGGCGGCGGCGAGGCGCAGGGCTCTCCGATTGTGGCGCGTATCGGCCACGAGCAGGAGCACGATCTCCTGGCCGTCGTCCCGCCGTTTCAGCGCGGTTCGCCGGGAGCATGCCTGAATGTCGTGCAGGCGCGATTCCGCGTCGATCCGGATCTGCCAGCCGTCTCCGCCGATGGCCGCGTCCCACGCCCGTTGGTCGCCGGGGATCCGGAGCGGCACCTCCGTGCGCCAGCTCAGGCCCGGAGCGAGACGCGAACGCAGTTTCGCCAGGAGGCCCAGTTGAGCAGCATCCCGGATCGGGTCTCCAGACGGATAGGCCCGCAACGGAAGGTCCAGCCCAAGCACCGATGCCATGACAACGAGCGTCTCGTACGGAACACGGGGCGCCTTGCCGAGCTCGATCCGGCTGACCTCCGTGTGCGAGATGCCGACCGCCGCGCCGAGCTCGCGCTGCGTCAGGCCGGCCCGCAGCCGAGCGTCCCTGAAGGTCTCTCCGATGAGCTGCAGGGCTCGCCGGGCCAGACGCATTCCTCGATCACGTCTGCGCTCCCTGGTCACCACAGCCGAAGAGTGACGTCGCGGCCTCAACGGGTGGTCACTGGCCGATCACTTGCGGATCATCGAGCGTGAGCGGGCCGCCCGAGTGCACGTGGGGCGTGCACGTGCGACGAGCGCATCCCTCCCGGACCGTCGACGTGACGAGATTGCACGCCGGGCGTGCCGGATCGGCCGGATTCCCTCCACTTCATGCCCTGATCCTGGGGATGGGCGCACAACACGTCGCCGATGCACGTGGGGCGTGCACGGGCCACTCGCGGCGGGGACGCGGAGCGAGATCAGGCTTCGAGCGTGGCCTTGATCCGGGCCGCCAAGGCCGCGCCGATCCCCGGCACTGCGGCGATCTGCTCGACGGGGGCCTCCCGGACACGCTTCGCGGACCCGAACACGCGCAACAGAGACCGGCGCCGTTTCGGCCCGACACCCGGCAGATCGTCGAACGCGGATCGTGTCTGGCGCTTCGAGCGCAGGTCGCGGTGGTACGTGATCGCGAACCGGTGGGCCTCGTCGCGCAGCCGCTGGACGAGGTACAGCGCCGACGACGTCACCGGCAGGACGACCGGCGCGGCCGAACCCGGAAGGAACAACTCCTCGCGCTCCTTGGCCAGCCCGGCCAGCGGAAGATCGTGGAGTCCCAGCTCGTCGAGGACTTCCTTCGCCGCCGAGACCTGGCCCTTGCCCCCATCGACGATCACGAGGTCCGGCATCGCCCAGCGGAGCGCCTCGGCCGAGCCCTCGTCGCCGTCCTTCGCCCGTCGAAAGCGCCGCCGCAGCACCTCCTGGTGGGACGCGAAATCGTTCGGCCCCTCCACGGAACGGATCTTGAACCGCCGATACTCCCCCGTCCGCGGCTTGCCCTCCTCGAATACGACCATCGAGCCCACCGTGTCCGACCCCTGGATGTTCGAGATGTCGTAGCACTCGATCCGGAGCGGCGGCCCGACCAGGCCCAGCGCCACCGCGAGTTCCTCGAGCGCGACCAGCGTCTTGCCCTCGTCGGCCATCCAGCGGGCCTGCTCGCGGGCGAGCGTCTCACCCGCGTTTCGCGTCGCGAGGGCCATCAGCGAGCGCTTCTCGCCGCGCTGCGGAACCCCGAGCCGTGACGGACCGCCTCGGCGCGCCGCCAGGAACGCCTCCAGGTCGGCTGCGTCGGGCAACGACAACGGCACCAGCACGGACGGCGGGATCGAGGTCGCGCGCGCGTAGAACTGGAGAAGGAACGAGGACAGGACCTCCTCGTCGGACGCCTCGCGGACCGCGTCGAGCAGGAAGACATCGCGCCCGATCAGTGTCCCGTTCCGGATCGCGAACAGCTGGATCGCCGCCTGGTTGTCCTGGCGGGCCAGCCCGACGAGGTCGAGCTCGGTCCGCTTGAACGCCGCCATCTTCTGCGATTCCATCGTCCGCTCGATCGATCGGATCTTGTCGCGGAGGGTGCCGGCCCGCTCGTAGTCGGTCGCGTCGGAAGCCGCCCGCATCTCCACGGACAGCGCCTGCACGACCGATTCCTGGCGGCCCTCGAGGAACAGCTCGATCTGGGAGATCTGGTTGCCGTACTCGGCCTTCGAGACCGCCTCGATGCACGGCCCCTGGCAGCGCTTGATGTGGAAGAGCAGGCACGGCCGGGCCAGCGCCCGCCGACCCTCGTCGATCTCGATCGTGCACGTCCGGAACGGGAAGAGCCGCCGGACGAGGTTCATCGACTCGTCCACGGAGCTCGCCGACGCATACGGCCCGAAGTACCGGCTGCCGTCCTCGACCAGCTTGCGCGTGCGCTCGACCCGCGGGAAGTCGTCGGTCTTCGTGATCTTGATGTACGGGTAGCTCTTGTCGTCCTTGAGCCGGACGTTGAACCGCGGCCGGAACCGCTTGATCAGGCTCGCCTCGAGGAGGAGCGCCTCGCTGACCGAGTCGGTGAGGGTGTATTCGACGTCGACGACGCGCTCGATGACGGAGCGGATCCGGTGGACCTCGCCGGCGGGGGTGGCCTTCTGCCAGTAGCTCCGGACGCGGCTGCGCAGGCTCTGCGCCTTGCCGACGTAGACGACGTCGCCCCGGGCGTCGCGCATCAGGTACACGCCGGGCCGGTCGGGCAGCTTCTTGAGGGTCGCCTGGAGGTCGGGGGTCACCCAACGATGCTAGGGCACGACCGACGAGCACGCGATCGGCGCTCGCCCGGCACGAGCGGCGGCACGCATCCGGGACCGGACCGGAGGCGTACGATGCCCCGACACGCGACCGTCCGGCCAAGGCACCGCACCGCCTGCCTGCCGACACCGTCGCCTGGGGAGGATTCGCTGATGCGCAACGCGCTCGCAGCCCCGCTGGCCCTGGTCCTCGCCGCAGCCCTCGCGGCGCCACCGGTGATCGCGGTCGGCCCGACGATCAGCCTCGTGACGACCGGCAGCCCGAGGGGCACGACGCCCCAGAACCACCAGAACGAGCCGGCCGTCGCTGTCGACGCCCACCGGCCCAACGTCCTGGCGGCCGGCACCAACGACTTCCTCGATTGGCAACCCTGCCCCCAGGACGCGGCGACGACACGGGGCACCTGCCGCGGCTCGAACGCCGGCATTGGCCTGACCGCGCCGTACTTCTCGTTCGACAGCGGCAAGTCGTGGACCCAGCCGACCTATACGGGGATCACCTCGCGCGACTGTCCCGGCAGCGCGGTCGCCGATTGCACGCCGCACACCGGCCCGATCGGGACCCTGCCGTGGTACGCCGAGAACGGGATGATCGCCGCGGGCGACCCGGCCCTCGCCTTCGGCCCGCGACGGGTCAACGGCCGGTTCTCGTGGGACAACGGCTCGCGCCTGTACTTCGCGACCCTGGCCGGCGCGCTCGACAGCGCCTTCCCCCAGACCGAGCCGTTCCGCGGCTTCCTCGGCATCGCCGTGTCGCG
>JANLYK010000022.1:0-7429 GCA_031365595.1 Chloroflexota bacterium
CGGACGGGCGCCGGTCCTTCCGAAGAACCGGATCCACACCGACCTGACCATCCCTCTCGCCCGTCCCTGAGCGCACGGATCGCCAGGGCCCTCGGGTCGCGCCCACGCACGAGCCGCGCCTCGTCCGTCCAGCCCGCCTGACGTCCGGCCGTCCCGCCGTTCGCGGGGCCGATTCGCGTCGCGGGTTCAAGCACCTTCGCCAGTCCCGGATCGCCGGTCGCGTCAGCGGCCGGCGATCGGCGTTTCCAGGGCAGCTCCGTCATCTCCCGCGCTGACCGGGAACGGCAGGGCGATCGGGTCCGTCGCGAGTCGGCTCCGACCGTGCTCGTCGAAGCGATCGAGACCGAGATCGGCGACATCGAGCACGTCGGTCCGGCCATCGACGGCCAGGTCCGCCGCCACGCGCGCGACGGCCGGGCCCCACATCATCCCGTGGCCGCCGGCCGAGGCGACCGTGACGCCGTGGATCGGGCTGCCGTCGGGCCCGATCCCCGGCCCCAGGATCGGCAGATGGTCGGGCGTGAAATCGATCGTCGCCGCCCAGATCTTGCGCAGCCGCAGCTCATCGGTGATCGGGACGAAGCTCGAGAGGCGCGATCGCATCGTCTCGTACATCGCCCAGTCGATGTCACGCGCCTCCCCGGGCCGATCGTTCGGGTCGCTCCAGCCGAACAGGAGGCCCCCTTCCTCGAGGCGCCAGTAGAGACCCGCCCCGATGTCAAAGACCATCGGCTGAGGGGTGGCAAAGGCGTCGTGTGGCTCGAGGATCGCCACCGTGTGGCGGACGGCCCCGGCCGGGATCCGCATTCCGGCCGCCCGACCGACCTCGCGCAGGCCCGGGCCGCCGGTCAGGATCACGCGCTCGGTCGCGATCGGGCCCACGCTCGACTCGACGCCAGTGACTCGTCGACCGCCGTCGGCGGTGGGTTCCGTGCGCAGGCCCGTGAACGTCGTGCCCTCGCGGAGCTCGACCCCGGCCTGCTGCATCGCGAGCGAGTAGGCCCGGACGTTGCGCGGCGGGTCGATGTGGCCGTCGGTCTCGAGATAGCTGCCGCCACGGTGGCCGTCGCGGGCGAGCGTACCGCTGACGTCGACTGCCTCGGTCGCGCTGAGCCAGCGGACGGCGAGACCCTCGCCCTGCTGCATCGCGACCCGTTCGCGACCCGATCGCTCGTCCTCGTCGGTGACCGCGAGGATCAGGTAACCGAGCTCGCAGAAGCCGCTGTCGGTCCCGATCTCGGCCGCCTGGCGTCGATAGAACTCGATCGACCAGCGGCCGAGCGCGACGGTCGGCGGCGTCCCGCCCTGGGCCCGGACGATGCCTGCCGCACGGCTGCTCGCGCCCTGGCCGGCGAGGCCGCGCTCGAGGACGAGCACGCGACCGACGCCGCTCGTGGCGCCGAACCAGCTCGCCCAGCCGCCGACCATGCCGGCACCGACCACGACCAGGTCCGCCCGCTCCATCTCGCTCATCGACCCGAGGATAGGCCGCGAATGGGCGCGCCGAGCACCCACGTCGCAGCGCGCGGGCCGCCTGCCTCAACCGTGCCGGTCAGCCGTCGAGGGCCGCGGCCTCCACGCAGATCGCGGTCACACCCATGCGTTCGAGGCGCCCGAACGTCGGACGGCGGCGAACGGTCCAGGCGGCGACATCGAGATCGGCCGCCCGGGCACGGGCCAGCGCGGCCGGGTCGAGTGCGTGCCACTCCACGGAGATCCCGCGGCACCCGAGCTCGACCGCGCTCGCGATCGTGGCCGCCGAGGCATCGTGGGCGTTCAGCCAGCGCGGCCAGGTCGGCGCGAGCCCGGCGATCCGCTCGAGGGTTCCCGGCTCGAACGACGACACGACGGCCCGCTCCAGCCTCGGCCCGCGGCCGGCGAGGAGCGCCGCGAACGCGGCCCGGCCCGGGTCGCCCTTCAGCTCGACATCGAGAAAGGCGCGTCGTGGGACGCTCGCCAGGACACTCGCGAGTGTCGGCACCCCGAGCGCTTCGAGCTCGTCGGCCGTGAGCTCATCGACGCGCCGATCGATGCCGTGCACCCGTGTCAGCGTGTCGTCGTGGTAGCACACTGCCACGCCATCACGGGCGGCGCGCACATCGAACTCCAGCCCATCGCAGGCGGGCACCGCCAGGGCGGCGAGAAACGCCGCCATCGAGTTCTCCGGCCCCTGCCGCCAATCGCCGCGGTGGGCCAGGCGCAGGGCGCGACGAACAGGACCGGAGGCAGTCATCGGGGCTGGATCGTGGTCGTCAGGAGGGAGGCCGTCCGGTCAGCCCACGGCCAGGCGCGCGACCAGACCGAGGTGGTCCGACGGGTAGAGACCCGGATCGCCGACCGCGGGTCGATCGAACACGAGCCGGGCCGACTCCACCGCGATCGAGCCACTCAGCCAGATGTAGTCGAGGCAGCCGGCAGGCCCGTCGGTGTCGACCGCCGGCGCCTGGAGCCCCGACGGCCAGGTCACGTCCGGCTCGGATCCGTTCGCCTCGGCGTACGCGGATCGGTACCCTGCCGCTCGCATCCGGGCATACGTCGGCTCGTCGGGCTCGGCGTTGAAGTCGCCGACGACGACCTGGCCGTCGCTGGTGCGCGCATCGGCCAGCCAGTCGATCAGCAGCCGCGCCTGCTCGTCGCGGGCGGCTTCGTCGGAGGTCACGTGATGGAGATGGGTGACCGCGACGAGGACGCTGGCGCCGCCGGCCAGCACGAGGCGTGAGCGGATCGCGGAGCGGGTCAACCCGAGATCGAGGCGCTCGGACTCGATGGCCACGAGCGGCTGGCGGACCAGCAACGCATTGCCGTACTCCGGCCGGCCGGCCCAGCCCCGGACGCTCTCGTAGCGACCGACCCCGGCCGACCCGATCAGGCGGTCCTGCTGGAGCGCGTAGACGCACTCCTGGAGCCCGAGGACATCGGGCTGGAGCGCGGCCATGTCGGCGAGGAGGAGCGGCAGGCGCTCATCCCAGCGATCGGCGAGGTTGCGGATGTTGAGCGTGGCGACGTGGAGCGGTTCCATCGTGGGCAGTGTGACGGGTTCGTCAGGCGTCGGCCGCTCCGACCCGCGCCGCGACCGGCAGGGCCACGCTGAACGTGGAGCCGCGACCCTCATCGGACGCGACCGTGATCCGGCCGCCGTGCTGCTCCACGACGTGGCGGGCGATGGCCAGCCCGAGCCCGGTCCCACCGCCCCGGACGCGGGCACGGACCCGATCGACCTTGTAGAACCGCTCGAAGACCCGGGCCTGGTCGGCCGCCGGGATTCCGATCCCGTGATCGGTCACTGACAGCACGACCGATCCGTCCAGCTCGCGGACGGCGACTCGCACCTCGGCGATGTCGTTCCCAGCATCGGCGGTGACGCCGGGATCGCGATCCTCGGCCAGGCCGAACTTCAGCGCGTTGTGGACGAGATTGACCACGACCTGGCCGAGGCGCGCCTCATCGCCGCTGACGGGCGCAACGCGCTCCGGGACGTCGACCACGAGGCGCAGTCCCTGGCGCTCCGCGAACAGGCGAAGACGCTCGGCGGCATCCGTCGCGACCCGCCCGAGATCGACGTCGTCGAGCAGGACGAGCGGCCCGCCGCCTTCGATCCGGGCAAGGTCGAGGAGCTCGTTAACCATCTGGACGAGATGTCCGGTCTCGAGCTCGATCTTGCCGATCCGATCACGCATCCGAGGCGGGACGCCGTCGCCGGCCGCCTCGGCCTCGCGGGCGAGGGTCTCGGCCAGGAGGCTCACGGTCGAGAGCGGCGTGCGCAGCTCGTGCGACAGGTTGTCGACGAACTCGGTCCGGATCTGCTGGAGGCGGCGCAACTCCGACACGTCCTCGAGGACGACCCAGATCCCGCTGACCGGCGAGCGCCGGGCCCGGACGATCAGCGTCGGGCCATCGTCGCCGCCCAGCCGGAGCTCGACCGAGGCCGCGCCGCTGTCGCGGGCCACCGCGAGGATCTCCTCGACCCGGGCGTCGACGAACGTCTCGAGGGCCGTCCGGCCACGAAGCGAGCCCGGGGCGCGCCGGAGGAGGATGTGGGCTGCCGGGTTCGCGAGCTCGACGATCCCGTTCTCGCCGAGCCGGACGATCCCGACACCCATGAGGTCGGCCAAATAGGACGCGTTGCGGACCTGCTGGTCCAGCTCGAACTCCGAGGCGTCGAGACGGTCGCGCAGGCGCCGGACGAGCGTGGCGACGTCGGCTCGCTCGGCCGTCCCCGCCGAGGGGCCACCCGCGCCATCGAGCCCACCGGTGCTGCGCAGGATCGCGGCCCGGGTCGCGTCGAGCGTCCGCTCGCGATCGAGGGCGATCCCGATCGCGATGGCGAGCACGACGACGAGGGCGCCGACGAACGTGACGAAGATCCAGTCCACGCCATCGAGGATCGCACAGGACCGGCGGCGGCGGGGTACGCTGTCGGGCGTCGTCATCCTGCGGGTCCGAGCCGCCGGACCAGCCCCCACGAATCGGGTCCGCTGCTGGAGGAACCTCGTTGCGTCTCCGCCTGATCCCGCGCGATGAGCGCTTCTTCGACCTCTTCGTCGCCGACGCCGCGAACGTCCTCGGTGGCGCCCGCCTCCTCGAGGCGATGCTTCGGACGTACGACCAGCCGGAGGCCCGGGCGGCCGAGATCCGGGCGACGGAGCACCGCGGCGACGAGATCAGCCACGACATCGGCCATCGCCTCGAGGCGACGTTCGTCACGCCGTTCGATCGCGAGGACATCTACGCCCTGATCAGCGGCCTCGACGACGTCCTCGACTACATCGAGGAGGCGGCCGACACGTTCGTCCTGTACCGGGTCGAGGCGCCGACCGCGACTGCCGTCGAGCAGGCGTCGATCATCGTCAAGCAGGTCGAGCTGCTCCACGACGCCCTCGCCCACCTCCAGGGGTTCAAGGGTCTCGACCGCTACTGGATCGAGGTCCACCGCCTCGAGAACGAGGGCGACCGGATCGTGCGGGCCGCGATCGCCGGCCTGTTCATCGACGAGAAGGACCCGATCAACCTCGTGAAGTGGAAGGAGATCTACGGTCTCCTCGAGGCGACGATCGACAAGGCCGAGGACGTCGCCAACATCATCGAGCGGATCACGATCAAGCACGCCTGACTTGGCGAGCCCGAACTCGGCGCGCCGGGGGCTGGTATCACCGAACGACCGATGCCCTCGCCTGTCGTCCGCCGCGCCGCCGCCCTCTCGGTCCTCCTGATCGCCATCGGGATCGCGGTCGGGGTTGCGGCCTGCGGGCCGGTCGAGCCGTCGCCATCGGGAACGCCGGTTGCAGAGTCGAGCGATGGGCTCGGCCCGTCCGCAAGCGTAACGACGGCCCTTGCCACCTTCGAAGCCCGTCTGCACGACGCGACCGCCCGTCAGGGGCTCCTCGTTCGTTCCCTCGCCGAGGCCAGCGGATCCGGCACAACCGCCGACCTGCGCCTCGCGGTCGGGCAGGTGCGGACGTGGGTGGATGGGGAGCGGGTGTGGATCCGCGCCCACCCCACCGAGCCGTGCTACGAGCTGGCCGTCGCGACGTTCGACGACGCCCTCGACGCGATGGATGCCTCGGCCGACTCGTTCCTCGGCATGTTCGAGGCGACGACCTCGCCCTCAGATGACGTCACCCGCCCGTCAATCGGGGCGGCCGCCGTTCAGGCGCTCCAGGACGCGAGCCGGGCGCTGCTCGAGGCCGCCGCGCTCGCGAAGACCGCCAGGCTGGTCTGTACGTAGCCACAATGGGCGGGCCCCTCGCCGCTGCGGTCGCGACGTGGCCCTGGTCTCGCTTGCCCAATCCACTTGATTGCTACACTGCTGTAGTAAGTCAGGTGCGGCCGCGTTCGCGGGCCGGCCGATCCGCCAGGCAGGGCGACGATGAACCGACGCAAGTCCGCGCAAACGAGCCGCTCCCGCCGGGCGACACCGGTCGCGCGCTACGGGCTCGCCCCGCTGAAGGGCGCCTCCGAGCCGTCGCCGGCCGCCGCCGATGCTGACCCGGATGAGCCGCAGGCGCTCGTTGTCAGCCACTGGTTCGACTCCGGTTCCGCCGGGTCGCCCTACGTTGCAACAGTGCGGCTAACGGGGACACGGGTCGGGATCCAGGGACGGACCAGAACCCGCGACACCTTCATCCAGGACGAGGTGATTCGGGACGTGACTCCGAATACGGGGCGGATCAGCCTGACGACCTGGATCTACGGCCTGAACGACGGCGAGTGGACGGTCAGCGCGGAACTCGATCGCGGACACGGATCCGGATCGCAACTCGGTCCGGCAGCCCGCAGGCGAGGCCGGGCCGAGCTTCTCCCGCAGGCGGCCTGGTCGTGGCGTCGCTGGGCGGTGTCGACCGTGCCGGACGCGACCGTGAGGACGCGCTGGGCCCTCACCGCACCGCTGGCCCGGCTGCCAGCGGTTCTGCCCGGCTCGTGGACGATCCTCGGCGTGATCGGGGTGTTGCTGGCTGTCGTGGTCCAGTCCGTCATCCTCGCCGGCCGGGATGTCCCGATCGATCGGTCGCTCCTCGCCTCCGGCGTGGCGATCCTGGTCGGGCTGGCCACGGCCAAGGTCTGGTTCGCGGTCCTCGCGCCGGGACCGTGGTATCGGTCGCTCGCCGGCGGCTGGGCGGTCGACGGGTTCCTGGTGGCCGCACCGATCGCCGCAATCAGCGTGCTCCTCGCCCAGGGACTCGCGGTCGGAGTCTTCCTCGACGCGAGCGCACCGGGCATCTTCGTGGCCGTGACGATCGGACGCATGGGTTGCTTCATCACCGGTTGCTGCGCCGGTCGGGTCACGAACGGACGCGTGGGGATCTGGTCGTCCGATCGACGCGTCGGCGCGCGCCGCGTGCCGTCCCAGCTGATCGAATCCGGCGCCGGACTCGTGATCGCGATCGTCTCGACGGCCGGGCTCCTGCTCAGGCCGCCGCTCCCCGATGGCCTGATCTTCATCGCCGCCTTCGCCGCCTACGCCGTGGTCCGCCAGCTCCTGTTGCGGACGCGATCCGAATCGCGCTCCTTCTCCTGGCGCAGAAGCACCACGCTGACGTCGCCCGGTTCGTAGCTCCGGAACGGCTCAGGTGCTCGTCAGTGCGGCCCGGCGAAGGTCTGGCCCCGGTCCTCGGAGCGAAAGAACTCGGTCGCCTGGCTGACGAGGGCAACGCTGTCTCCGACCGCCGCCAGGGCGAGGACGGAGCCCCGGTAGGTCGTTTCGCTCCATGAACGGCCGCCGTCCGTGCTCCGAAACAGGGAGGACGGCGATCCTGCGTACAGAACCTGCCCATCGGCGGTGCCGGCCAGCGCCGTCATCGGATAGGTCGGCGGGGTCGCGAGCCGGGACCAGCTTCGCCCGCCATCCGGGCTCGTGATGAGTCCCGAGGTGTCGACGCCGAGCAGCTCGGTGCCACCGTCGCGCCGGATCGCAGCAAGATTGAACACCGCG